>JAUIEZ010000019.1 GCA_030429665.1 Gammaproteobacteria bacterium
TGAACGCGAAGGACCTGGTGACGATCGTGCCGGCGGGCGCGAAGGACGACGTGTTGGGCAACTCGCACCGGGCGCGAGAGGACCTGGAACTGGAACTGACGGCGCCGGCGGAGCCCGGCCTGTACGAATTGCGTTACGTGCTTGTCGAAGGACGCCGGGTCATCGCACGGCGCGCGGTGGAAGTGCGCCAACCCGAGTTGGAACTGGACGCGCCAGCGTCGGTTGTTGCCGGCAGCGATCTCGAAGTCGGCCGCAACGATACCGTCAATAGTAAGGACATGATCGTCATCGCGCCGATGAACGCCCCCGACGACGATATGCCGATTCGCCGCCGCGTGCGCGACAATAATGTCGTCACGATTCAGGCGCCGTTGGAACCTGGGTTGTACGAGATACGTTATGTTCTGAACGAAGGCCGTAAGGTCCTGGTGCGCGCGCCGTTGGAGGTGACGCCCGTCAGTGCCGAGATCTCCGCGCCACGGGAAGTCGTTGCCGGCGCGGATTTCTCGGTAAGCTGGACGGGTCCCGGTCGTCGCGGCGATCGCGTGGAGATCGCAGCCGCCGGATCGGACGACGCCGCCGATGCGATCGCGAGCGCCGACGCCTTTCGCGAGAACCAGGCACGGTTCGCGGCGCCCGTGCAGGCCGGCCTGTACGAGCTGCGCTACCGGCTGAAGGACACCGGTGAGTTCATCGCGCGGACGTCGATCGAGGTGATCACGGTCGCGGCCTCCATCACCGCGCCGGGATCGGCAGCGGCGGGCGCCGAGATTTCGATCTCGTGGACCGGCCCCGCCGGCGCGCAGGACCGCATCGCGCTCGCTAGACCCGACCAATCGGATTTCCAGTGGATAGAGGCGAGAAAAGTTTCAGACGGCGGCGAGATGTCATTCGTCATGCCCGATCAGCCAGGGCTGGTCGAACTGCGTTACCTTGACGTGGCAAACCGCGTTATCCTGACCAGGACCCCGGTCGAGATCGAGTAGGCCGGGAGAACCCGGTGGAAAGCGAGTCGGCGGCATATCGGTCCACGTGATGCGATACGATCCGCCTAACTGAGGACAGGGAATCATGCGAGCACGCCTACGCTATTCGACGCGCCGTCGGCGAGTCATCCAGGGTATTGCGGGTAGCCTGGCGGCGGCAGTGCCTATGGCCCGCCTGTTCGCCATGGCGCGCAAACCGGGCGTTCAAGGTTTGCACGAGATCTCCGGTGACGTGCGGATCAATGAGGCCGGCGTGGCGCAGGGCGCGCCCGTGCTGCCGGGCGATGCGGTCGAAACCGGCGCAAATGGGCGCGCCATTTACGTCGTCGGTCGCAGTGTATTCCTTCAGCGGGAAAATACCCGCGTGGAACTCGCCGGACCCCCGGTGGATCCGGGCGACGACGAACCCAACCCGGTCATTCACCTGTTGCGTGTCCTGACCGGCAAGCTGCTGTCCGTACATGCCCGAGGTGAACTCTCCGTGGAGACGGAAAACGGTAGTATCGGTATTCGCGGCACCGGCTTGTACGTCGACGTGCAACCGAACCGTACTTATGCCTGTGTCTGCTACGGTACCGCCGACCTCGTGGATCCGCAGGGACAGCCGTTGGAGACGGTGCGCACCACGCACCACGAGTCTCCGCGCTACCTGTATCCCCAAGGCGCCCCGATCCGCATCGAACAAGCACCGGTCGTCGATCACACGGATGACGAGTTGATCCTGCTCGAATCACTGGTGGGTAGGCGTCCGCCGTTTCTCAGCTTGGGCAGGGACAGGAACTACTGAGCGAAGTGGCTCGTCGCCCGGTCTCGTCGACGAAAGACGTGGCGGGCGAAGCCGCCGGTGCGTGCGCACGGCAAGCGCGAATTCACGCCCGTCACATCGCATCCATGCATCCGCCGTTTCACGGCATGGTCACGCCGGGAAAGCGAACGCATCGCCCGTCCGCCAAGTGGCGAAAGTTGGAATCGTCGCTCCGGTTCGGCCGCAACCACCGACCCCCACGCCCCGACATGCCCTGAATACCGGCCGTTCGCGGTATGCCGTTATTTGCCGACACACCCCGGAAGATACCGGACGAGAGTTCGCCCGGTTGCATGTCATGGACGATTTTGTTAAGGTAATTTGCATGCGAAATATTCGCACACAAACCAAGATACGCTCCAAGACCCCGCGTCGGCCCCGAATTGACGATCTTTCGGCCGACATTGACGAGGACGTGCTCCGCTCGCTGCGTCGAATTTTCCATGCCGTGGACAGAAGCAGCCGGCGCCTTTCCCGACTCCATGGTTTGACCGGCCCCCAGGCGATTTGTCTGCGCGCGATCGACCGCGCCGGTCGCATCAATCCGGGTCACCTTGCCCGCGAGGTCTCGTTGTCCCCCCCCACGATCACCGGCATTCTCGACCGCCTCGAGCGTGCCGGGTTGGTGAAGCGCGAACGCAGCGCGCGTGACAAGCGGCAGGTCGTCGTTCTCATGACTGACGCCGGGCGCGCGCTGCTCCGACGAAGCCCACCGCCGCTGCAGGAGCAGTTCACCCGGCGACTGGTAGAGCTTCCACTAACCCGCCAACGCCAGATCGCGCGTTCGCTTCGAATGGTGGTGCAGTTGATGGAAGCCGAGGACATCGAGGCGGCGCCGCTCTTGGCGCTTGGCGCAGCCAATCCCGAGACCGCGGAAGAGCATCCCACCTGACCGGACTCGCGTCCGGTTCTCCGATTCGTTCCGAGAGCAAACCTTCGGTCGCGCCGCCGGCCCGGCCTCGTTCGCACCGGATTCACGATTTCCCATAGCAAACGTCAACAGCAAGGCATGACATCAAAATTACGAGTACTCAAATACGGCGGTTCGTCGCTCGCTACCACGGGCCACATTGAGCGCGTCGCCGAACAGGTTGCCCGGTACCGTCAAACCGGACAGGAGGTGGTGGTCGTCGCTTCGGCCATGGGCGGCGCCACGAGCAAGCTGCTATCACTCGCGGGTGAAGTGTCCGAGGACCCGTCGCCGCGGGAACTCGACAAGCTGCTCGCAACCGGAGAAAGTGTCTCGACGACACTGCTGGCGATGGCGCTGCGTAAGCTCGGCGTCGACGCCGTATCGCTCGACGGCGCCCAGAGCGGCATTCGCACCGACGAGCGACATTTCAACGCGTCCGTACTTCATGTCGATACGCGGCGCATTCGCGACGAGCTTGCCGACGGGCGCGTGGTCGTGGCCGCCGGCTTCCAGGGACTCGGCTCGGCTGGAGAACTCACCACGCTCGGCCGGGGCGGTTCGGACACCTCCGCGGTCGTTCTTGCCGGCGCGCTCGGCGCCGAGCGCTGCGAAATCTGTTCGGACGTGGACGGCGTCTATTCCGCCGATCCGCGCGTCGTACCCGAGGCGAGCCGCATCGACGCCATCAGTTTCGACGAAATGATCGAGATGGCGCGACACGGCGCCTCCGTGCTCAATCCCGACGCGGTCACGCAGGCGCGAGAGCGCGGCGTGGAGATTTACAGTCGAAGCACGTTCGAGCCCGAGAAGCCGGGCACGGTGATCCGCGCCATGCGGCCGGCCGAACCGCGCGTGGTCGGCGTTGCCGGTCACGAGGAACTGCTGACGGTCACCGTGACCGACATGGGGACGAATCCGCCGGCCCACGAGCTGGTCGAGGATCTCGCGCCCGACGACGTGTTCGCCGACCATCATGACCCGCGAGAGCGCTGCCGCCACATCACGGTGCCCGCGCAGCGGCTGCCCGACCCCGATGCCTTTGCAGCGTCCGTCGGCTCGCGACTGGGCGGTCGCGTGCGCGTGGACACGCAGTGCAGTTCGGTGTCCGCCATCGGCTTCCGCGTGGGCACGGTGGACCGTTTTCGGGACACGTCGCGCCTTTACACGCGAAAGGCGGGCGCCGGATTGCAACGATCCTTCGCCGGCGACCATTCCGTCACCTGCGTGGTGCACCCGCACGACGCCGAGCGTGTCATGAACCTGTTTCACCAGGGCTTCGATTGCCCCATGGAGAAAGCCGCATGAATGCACCGGTAACCACCAAGGCGACGCAACTGTTTGACGTCGCGCCCATTCCGCACTCGCGGTCTCGGTCTCAGCACAAGAGGCGCGAGCGTCCCAAGGACATCATCTATCGACCGGCGACGCCCGCGGACGGCGCCGAGATGTGGAAGTTCGTCCGCGAAGCGGGCGTACTGGAACTCAACCAGGCGTATGCCTACGTGCTGATGTGTCAGCATTTCGGCAACACCTGCCTGGTCGCCGAGACCGACGACGGCATGGTCGGTTTCGTGCTCGCCTACGTGCCGCCGCGACAGGACGACACCGTGTTCGTTTGGCAGATCGGCGTTGCGCGAGAGGTCCGCGGACGAGGCGTCGGCCTGCACCTCCTGCGCCAGCTGCTGGCACTGGACGGCTGCCGCAACGTGCGCTACCTCGAAGCCAGCGTCACGCCATCGAACAAGCCCTCGCAGAACCTGTTCCGCGCCTTCGCGCGCAAATGGGACGTGTCCTGCCGCAAGCTGCCGTTCTTCCCGAGCGAGTTCTTTCCCGAGACCCACGAACCCGAGTACCTGTACCGCGTGGGTCCGCTGCACTGGCCGAGTGCATGATGACGAAGCCGAATACATACGTTTCATTTCAACGGAGAAAACATGAACACGATCATCGACCGATACGAATCCGAGGTCCGTGGTTACTGCCGGGACTTCAGCGCGACGTTCAAGTCCGCGAGCGGCGCCTGGTTGACCGACACGGACGGCAAGGCCTACCTGGACTTCCTGGCTGGCGCGGGCGCCCTCAACTACGGCCACAATCCCGAGTCGTTGAAGAAGCCGCTTCTCGAGTACATCGCGTCCGACGGGGTCAGCCATACCCTGGACCTGTACTCGGACGCCAAGGCCCGGTTTCTCGAGACGTTCCACGAACTGGTCCTCGCCCCGAGAGGATTGGAGTACAAGGTCCAGTTTCCGGGACCCACGGGCACCAACGCGGTGGAGGCCGCGCTCAAGCTGGCGCGCAAGGTCACGGGCCGAACCAACGTGGTGTACTTCACCAACGCGTTTCATGGCATGACCGTGGGCTCGCTCGCGGTCACGGGCAACTCGGGCAAGCGGGCCGGCGCCGCCCAGCCGCTGGTCAACAGCACGCCGATGCCGTTCGACGGTTACCTGGGAGAGGGCGTCGACTCCCTTGACTATTTCGAACGCGCCCTGGACGACGGCGGCAGCGGCCTGGACAAGCCGGCCGCGGTGATCACCGAAACGGTACAAGCCGAGGGCGGCGTGAATGTCGCTTCGAATGAATGGCTCAAGCGGCTTGAAGCGCTGTGCCGCCGCCACGACATCCTACTCATCGTCGACGACATCCAGACCGGCTGCGGGCGCACCGGGCGCTTTTTCAGCTTCGAGGAGGCAGGCATCGTGCCGGATCTGGTGATGTTGTCGAAATCGCTGAGCGGCTACGGTCTGCCGTTTTCCGTACTGTTGATTCGGCCCCGGATCGACGCCTGGTCGCCGGGCGAGCATAACGGTACGTTTCGCGGCAACAATCTCGCCTTCGTTACCGCGACCGCCGCGCTGGAAAGATTCTGGCGCGACGACGACTTGACGAATACGGTCAACCGCAAGGGAACGCTCGTCGAGGAGCGCCTAGCGGCTATCGCGAAGCGCCACCCCTCTTTGCGCGCCTCGACGCGGGGCCGTGGATTCATCCGGGGGCTGGCCTGCGACGCGCCGGGCATCGCGGGCGACATCTCCGCCGCGTGCTTCGAGCGCGGCCTGGTGATGGAAACCGCGGGCATCGACGATCAGGTGTTAAAGTTTCTCGCGCCGTTGACCATCGACGATGCAGACCTCGAGCGAGGCCTGGCGATCGTCGAGGAGTCAGCCGCCGAGGTGGCGGTTCGCCTGGACGAAAATCGTAACGCTGCCTAGGAGGGAACAGACTTGATCGTAAAGAAACTGGACGAATTGGTCGGCACCGACCGCGAAGTGGACGGCGGCAACTGGGTAAGTCGCCGCATCCTGCTGGCGAAGGACGGCATGGGCTTCTCGGTGCACGACACGGTCATCCGTGCCGGGACCGAAACCCACATTCACTACCAGAATCACCTCGAGGCCGTGTACTGCATCGACGGCAAGGGCGAAGTCGAAACCGTGGCCGACGGCAAGGTATGGCCGATCGAAACGGGCACGCTGTACGCGCTCGACAAGCACGACGAGCACTGGCTGCGCGCCAACCGCGGCGTCGATATGCGCATGGTATGCGTCTTCAGCCCGCCGCTCACCGGCCGCGAGGTCCACGACGAATCGGGTGTCTACCCGTTGCTTGTCGAAGAGAAGGATGTCAACGCCGCCTGATCGTGCGTGATGGCTGCCGGCCCATGGGACGCATCGGAAGGCGTTTGGAAGGGGATGCCGCATCGGCATCCCCTCGTCCACTGGTGCCGGTTGGAGTCGACGGGCTCGGGTTATAGCGAGCCCGGCTGGATGGCGGTCTGGTAGATCAAGGCGACGCCGACGGCGATGGTGGTCACACCAAGCACGGTCTGCAGGCCGTTGTACAGGGAATTGATCCTGCGCGCGCCGCGAAGCGGCAGGCTGATGATGGCCGTAAGAACGCCCATGCCAATGACTGAGCCGATACCGAAAAGTCCCACGTAGACCATTCCCAGCCAGGGCGAGGTGACCTCGCCGAGGGCGAGCAGGATCAGCGCCGCGGATCCTGCGAGTCCGTGCACCAGCCCGACATAGAGGGCGCGCGCGGGAAAGGTCGGTTCGTACAAGTGCTCGTGGTCGTGAGCATTCGCTGCGTCATGCGGCTCGGACGAACCGGCGTGCGCGTGGGCATGGAAGTGGACGGTGCCGTCGTGGTGGCGGTGGGTATGGAAATGGACGCGTTCGCGAATCATGCGCCGAAAAAGGTCGAACCCGAGCAACAGCAGCATGACGCCGACCGCCGCTTCCAGCATGCGCGCCATGGACTCGGGCACCACCGCGTCGAGGAACAGCGCAGCCGAGCAGGCGACAAACAGCGTGATGGTGTGTCCGAGCCCCCACACCATGCCGAGTACGGTGGCTTGGCGCGACGATCGGCAACGGCTTGCCAGCGAGGCGACGGCCGCGAGGTGATCGGCTTCCAGGGCATGCCGCATGCCCAGCAGGAATCCGAGGGCCAGGATAGTGGTCAACGCGCTTCCTCCTTTGCTTCGGCCGCGTTCGTGACGCGGTGCGCACCGTCTCCCGGCATCGAACGCAACCACTGGAGCCACGCGTCCATGCCCTCACCGGTCATTGCCGAAAGGACGAACACCTTGATGTCCGGGTTGACGCGTCGGGCGAACTCAACGCAACGATCGACGTTGAAGTCTACGTAGGGCAGCAGGTCGCTCTTGTTGATGATCATCGTTCCCGAGGCGCGAAACATGTGAGGATACTTGAGCGGCTTGTCCTCGCCCTCTGTCACCGACAATATCACGATCTTCGCGTGCTCACCGAGATCGAACAGGGCAGGGCAGACGAGGTTGCCGACGTTTTCGATCATCAGCAGCGAGCCCGCCGGCGGATCCAGCGTGTCGAGAGCGCGCGCCAGCATGTCCGCCTCGAGGTGACAGCCCGCGCCGGTGTTTACTTGAACCACGGCGCAGCCGGTGGCGCGGATTCGCTCGGCGTCGTTCACCGTCTCCTGGTCTCCCTCGACGACGCTGATGGCTCGCTCGGCCGACAGTTCGCGAATGGTGCGCTCGAGCAGGGTGGTTTTACCGGACCCCGGCGAGCTGACCAGGTTCAGGGCAAGGATTGCGCGCCCCTCGAGCCAGCCTCGGTTGCGCGCTGCGGCAAGATCGTTCTTCGCCAGGATGGCCTGCTCGAGTTCGATGGTCGAGCGCTCGCCGTGTCCATGGCCGTGTCCGTGTCCGTGCTGGTGGCGCTGGCCGTGGTGATCACGACCATGGCCGTGTTCATGTTCATGATGGTGATCGTGATCATGGTGGTGATCGTGATCGTGATCGTGGGAATGTTCGTGTTCGTGAGTCGAAAGCGGATGGGTTTCGCCGCTTTGCGGGTCCACGATTCGTGCGCCGCGTGGATCGGAGCAGCCACAGGTGGTACACATCAGTTCACTACCTCCAGTTCCTTGATGTTCAGTTCGGTGCCGGCGATGCAGTCGATGGCCGTCGAGCCGCAGCCGCATACGCCCCACGGCTGGTCCATGACCAGCTCGTTGCCGCAGTCACGGCAGCGGCCGCGACCTTCGATCTCCACGATCTCGAGCCGGGCCCCGGCGAGCGGGGTATCCTCGATGCACACGTCAAAGCAAAATCGCACGGCGTCAGGGATCACCGCGGAGAGTTTTCCGATCTCCAGGCGTACGCGCGACACGCAGCGGCCGGCTGCCTGCTCGGCGCAGATGGCGACGACGTTACGGGTGATGCCCAGTTCGTGCATGGTTTCCTCTTCGCTAACAAATGCGCGGCAATTGCTCGCCGACCAGGCGGTCGACGATGCGCTCGCCACCGAAGCGGGTTTCCAGAATGACGCGTCCGCGGGGCGCGTCGAACACCTCGCCGACGATGGCGGACTCGCGGCCGTCTTCGTGTCGGCGCATGGCAGCGAGTACTGCCTGCGCCGCGTCGGGCGGTACGACCGCCACCAGGGTGCCCTCGTTGGCCAGGTAAAGGGGATCCAGTCCGAGCAGTTCGCATAGCCCGCGCACGTTGTCGCGCAGCGGCACCGCGGCCTCGTCGATTCGAATGCAGGCGCCGGCGGATTCGGCGAATTCGCCGAGCACGGTGGCAACGCCGCCGCGGGTGGCATCGCGCATCGCGCGAATATCGGAACAGGTCTTCAGCATGACGTCGACCAGGTGATTCAGCGGCCGACAGTCGCTTGCGATGTCGTGCTCCGTGCCCAACTCGCCGCGGGCGTCGGCAATGGCCGCTCCGTGGTCGCCCACGGGTCCATTGACGATGACGCGATCGCCGGCCCTGATGCGCTTCGCGCGCGGGTCGACACCCGGCGCGATGACGCCCACGCCCGCGGTATTGATAAACAACTTGTCGGCCTGGCCGCGGGCAACCACCTTGGTATCGCCGGTGACGACTCGGACCCCTGCCGTGGTCGCGGTGTCGCGAATCGATGCGACCACGGACTCGAGCAATGCGATCTCGAGACCTTCTTCCAGGATCAAGGAACAGGTCAGGAAAAGCGGCGTGGCTCCACCCACGGCGAGATCGTTGACGGTGCCGCAAACGGCCAGCTTGCCGATGTCGCCGCCGCGAAAGAACAGCGGATCGACGACGAACGAATCCGTGGTCATTGCGAGGCGGTCACCGCGTGCGGTGAATTCGGCGAGATCGAGGCGCGCCTGGTCATCCATGCGTGAAAGCTCGGGGTCGACGAGATGGCTCACCAGCACGTTTTCCACCAGGTCGCGCATGGCCTTGCCGCCGCTGCCGTGCGCGAGCGTGATTCGAGCACCCGGTTTCGCGGCCCGCAGCCTGGTTGCGTCGGGGCGACTCATGTCGAACCCCGGTCGAAGCGGACGCCGTCGGGTGAGTCGCGTCGTTGCAGGAGTTCGTCGAGGTTGCCGAAGTTGTAGTAGGCGGCGCATGCGCCTTCGGAGGAAACCATCAACGCGCCCATCGGCGTCTCCGGCGTGCAGGCGCCACCGAAAACCTTGCACTGCCACGGCCTGATGACGCCCTTGAGCACCTCGCCGCACTGGCAGGCGCGCGGATCGGCAATTCGCAGGTTGGGCACGCTGAACTTGCGCTCGGCGTCGAAACGCGCGTAGGCGTCGCGAATGCGTACGCCGGAGTGATCGATCGAACCAAGCCCCCGCCACTCGAAAAACTCGCGCAGCTCGTAGACCCGGTGAATGGCGTCGAGCCCCGCGCTGTTGCCCGCCGGGCGCACGACGCGCGCATACTGGTTCTCGACTTCGCATCGTTTGTCCGCGAGTTGTTTCACCAGCATCCATACACCCTGCAGTATGTCCAGCGGCTCGAAACCGCTGATGACGATGGGCTTGCCGTAATCCTTTGCGATGAACTGAAACGGTCGCTCGCCCACCACCATGGACACGTGCCCCGGCGCGACGAATCCGTCGAGCTGCATGTCCGGCGAGTCCAGGATAGCCTTGATGGTCGGTACCGTGGTGATGTGATTGCAGAATATGGAAAAGTTTTCGATGTCCTCGCGCTCCGCGGCCAGGACAGTCAGCGCGGTGCTCGGCATGGTCGTCTCGA
The DNA here is from genome assembly GCA_030429665.1 of Gammaproteobacteria bacterium. GTDB lineage: Bacteria > Pseudomonadota > Gammaproteobacteria > Arenicellales > CAJQKF01 > BQJD01. The sequence goes on from JAUIEZ010000019.1 coordinate 10,233, forward strand.
AACCCAGTGCGAAGAAAATCACCTGGCGGTCGGGGTTGTCCCGCGCCAGTCCCAACGCGTCCATCGGAGAGTAGACCATGCGCACGTCGGCGCCATCCGCCCGTGCCTGCAGCAGGCTCTTTTTCGATCCGGGTACGCGCATGGCGTCGCCGAACGTGGTGAAGATGACGCCCGGCCGTTCCGCCAGCGCGACGCAGTCGTCGACGCGCCCCATCGGAAGCACGCAAACGGGACAGCCGGGGCCGTGCACCAGTTCGATGGCGCCGGGCAGCATCTGCTCGATACCGTAGCGAAAGATGGTGTGAGTGTGCCCGCCGCAGAATTCCATGAGTTGCAGCGGACGCTGCCTGGCAACGTCGATGCGCGGCAGCGATTCGCGAATCTCACGGATCAATTGGCGAGCGATCGCGGGATCGCGAAACTCGTCGACATACTTCAAGGTGTCTTCCCTCCGACGTTGCCGCGGGTATCGGCAAGCAGGGTATGCACGAGGTCCCAGATGATGTGATAACACGCCACGTGAACTTCCTGCACGCGATGGATGCTGTCGGTTTCGACGACCAGGCAGTAGTCGACCAGGCCGCTGGCGCGCATCGTGCCGCCGTCGCCTCCGGCCAGGCCCACGGTGGTCATGCCGATGCCCTTTGCCTTGCGGTAGGCCTCGATGAGGTTCTCGGAATTGCCGCTCGTGGAAAAGCCGACCAGGCCGTCCACCTCGCGCGCCTGGGCGTCTAGTTGCCTCGCGAAAACGTAGCGCACGCCCACGTCGTTCGCCACCGCGCTGAGCATGGCGTTGTCCATCACCAGGTTGGTCGCCGCCAACGCTGGGCGTCCCGCGGTTACCGGGTGCTGAAACTCGACGGCGAAGTGAGCTGCGTCGCACGACGAACCGCCATTGCCCATGGAATACATTCGCCCGCCACGACGGTACACGCCGGCAATGGCGCGCGCGGCTTCCACCAGCGCGCCCCCGTTCGTATCGAAGAATCGTTGTTTCTCGGACACGCTGTGCGCGGCCTTCTGGCGTACGGACTCGAGCAGAGCATCGGATTCCCGTGCCGGGTCCTTTTCGCGTCCGTGCAGGAACGGGTACAACGATTGCAAGTTGTCGTCGATCTCGCTCATCGCGTCGTTTGGCTCGTCTTGCCCGATTCGCGCATGGCATCCAGTTCGGCCTGGGCTTCGCCCAGTTCGGCCAGCAGCGCCAGGGTTTTCCTGGCTTCCTCGGCATCGATGCGGCTCATGGCGAAGCCGACGTGAACCAGTACCCATTCGCCCATGCAATCTTCGACCGGGTGCGCCTCGTCCACGACACAGGCCATGTTTACCTGGCGGCGCACGCCGGCGATGTCCACCTTGGCAAGCTTGTTGCCGGCGTCGATGATTTCAACTACCTGTCCGGGTATTCCAAGGCACATGGTCTAGTTTTTCCTCTCCTGGTTCGCCGCTGCGACGAGCGCCTGTCCCAGCGACAGGCCGCCGTCGCCCGCGGGTACATGGCGGTGGGTCAGCACGACAAAGCCGTCAGATTGCAGCTTTGTCGAGACGGCTTCGAGCAGGATACGATTCTGGAACACGCCGCCGGTAAGTGCCACCGTATCGATTTCACGAGATTCGGTGTCGGCGAGTTTGCGAACCATGTTCACGATGGCGCCCGCCAGGCCGCGGTGAAAACGCGCGGCGATCACGCCCGGCGGCGTGCCGAGCACCAGGTCTCCGAGCAGCGCCTGCCACATGGCAACCGGTTCGACGTAGGGCAGGGCGCAACCACGAAGCCGCGGGATCGAGAACGGGTAGTCGAGCTCGGCACTTTCCTCCAGCAGTGCGCGTTCGTCGACCACCGCTTCCAGCGTCATGGCTGCCTGACCCTCGTAGGTCACCTGTTCGCGGCAGATACCGATTGCGGCAGCGACCGAATCGAACAGTCGGCCGCAGGACGACGCGAGCGGCGCGTGGCGGCCCGTTTCGATCATGGCCCGAATGGTCGTGATCGGCCGTGTTTCAAGGAACTCGACAATGTCGGTCTCGGCGTAGTTCATTTTAATGCGGGGCCATCCCAGTTCCGCCAGCAGATGGGCCAGCGTGCTGCGCCAGGGTTCGCGTATGGCCTGGGCGCCGCCGGGCATGGCCACGGGCTTGAACGTGCCGAGGCGTTCGTAGTCGCGATAGTCGGCGAGCAGGAACTCGCCGCCCCACAATTCGCCGTCGTCGCCGTAGCCGAGGCCGTCAAGCGCCACGCCGAGCACCGGCGGTGCGTCAACCGGGCGGTCGTTGTCGGCCAGGCAGGCGGCCACGTGGGCGTGGTGGTGTTGGACTTCGAACAGTGCGAGTCCCTCGCGTCGCGCTCTTTCCCGGCCAAGCTTCGAGGAGAGGTATTCCGGATGTCGGTCGACCGCGATGCCGACCGGCCGGTGCCGGTAGAGGTCCGAATACAAGGCGAGATTGCGCTCGAAGTCGGTGAAGGTGAGCGCCTCCTCCAGGTCGCCCATGTGCTGAGACAGGACCGCACGGCCGTCGGTAATCAGACAGAAGGTGTTCTTGAGTTCCCCGCCGAGCGCCAACCGGTCGTCGGCTCCCTCGAAGCCGTCCGGCAAGGGCAGGGGCGCGGGCGCAAAGCCGCGGGCGCGCCGTAACAGCCTCGGCGCGCCCGCCATCACTCGGGCGACCGAGTCGTCGACCCGGTTGACGATGTCGCGGTCGTGCAGGAGCAGGTAGTCGGCGATGCTGCCTAGGCGCTCGAGCGCGTCGTCGTTGTCGATGCACGGAGGTTCTTCGGAGCGATTGCCCGAAGTCATTACCACCGGTCGTTCAAGGCGCCGAAGCAGCAGCGCGTGAAGCGGCGTGCAGGGCAGCATGAAACCGAGCGTCGATTGCCCCGGGGCGACCGCGGGCGCCACGGGCGGATCGGCGTCCCGACGCGCCGGAAGAATGACGATGGGCGCCGCGGCGGATTCGAGCAGCGTGCGGGACGCATCGTCCACGCGGCAATAGCGCTCGACGACGCCCAGGTCGCGGGCCATCAGCGCCAGGGGCTTGTGATCTCGACGCTTGCGGCGGCGCAGCGTGTCGACCGCGACAGGGTTCGTGGCATCGGCGGCGAGGTGGAAGCCGCCGATGCCCTTTATCGCGACGATCTCGCCGCGCATCAGCAGAGCGCAAGCCGCGTCGACATCGTCGAGTTGGCTCAACGATTCGATGCAGATCGCCGCGCCGTCGCTGCGTACCAATCGGGCGCGCGGCCCGCAGGCGTGGCACGCATTGGGTTGTGCGTGGAAGCGGCGGTCGTGTGGATTCTCGTACTCCGCGGCGCAGTCCGGGCACTGCCGGAATGCAGCCATCGAGGTGTTTTCCCGGTCGTACGGAATGGCGCGAACGATCGACAGGCGCGGCCCGCAGTGGGTGCAGTTGGTGAATGGATAACGGTAACGCCGGGAGAAAGGATCGAACGTATCGCGCAAGCAGTCCGGGCAGGTTGCCGCGTCGGGCGGTACCCCGGTGCGCGCGCCCGTGTCGGCGCTGTCGATAATGCGAAACTGACCGCTGGGACCGAGAGACGAATCGAGCGGCGCACGTTCCATCGAGTCGATACGGGCAAGCGACGGTTTCTCGGTATCCAGGCGTGAAACGAACGTGTCGATCGCGCCGGGTGTGCCGGCCAGTCTGATCAACACGCCGTCACCGTCGTTGCGCACGTCCCCGGAGAGGCCGAGTTCGTTGGCAATGCGCCAGGCGGTCGGCCGAAATCCCACGCCCTGCACGATACCTCGCACGCGCAGTCGCTCGGCGATGGTATCCGCCAAGCCCGAGAGCGTTGCGGTCATGTCGCGACTTTCCATACGGACACCCGATTGTTGCCTGAGTCTGCGACAACGACGAAATCGCCGCACGCATTGATGCCGTAGGGCCAGCAAAGACTGTCGGCCACTGGTGCCTGCCAGCGATTGTCTCCCTTGTCAGTGAAACGACGCTGACCGAACAGGGCCCGAGCGGGGCCGCCGTCGACGAGATCGTCGACATGCCAGCCGAGAACTCGCGAATTGGCAGTGTCCGCGACCAGCAACCAGTCTCCCGCGGCGGCAATCCCGTAGGGCATGTTCAGGGTGCCGGCGCGCGGCCAGTATAAAGAGCGGTTGTGATCAACTTCGTGGGGACTTGTCTGGCCGAGGATCGTGTCGCACGATACACCGTTCCTCTCGGGCGGACCGCTCCAGATCATGATCCGGTTATTGCCGGCGTCCGCGACGCAGAGACGATCTCGCCAGGTCGCCAGCGAATGGGGCCAGCGCATGCTAGCCGAGTGCGGTTCACCGCCGGCGTTTTCGTCTTTGTGCGCAAAGTCTCTCTGGCCGAGCACGAGGTCGGCGGGCGCACCGTTTTGTGTCGGCAGCCCGTTCCAGACCAGTACCCGACGGTTGCCGCTGTCGGAGACGTACAGGCGATGGCCGTCGAAATGAACACCGTAGGGCCAGTTCAGGGTTTCGGCGCCTGCCTCTTCTCGCCCCCTGTTTGGTTCGTTGGCCTGGAAATCGCGCTGGCCCAGCACCACGTCGGCGGGTTGGTTGTCGCCGTCGGGCACGTTGTGCCAGATGAGTACGCGGTGATTCCACGCGTCTCCCACGACCAGAGAGGAACCGGCGAAGCAAACCCCCGTGGGTACATTGAGGGTCGCCGGACCGACTTCACTTCGACCGTTGCGACCTTCCATGCCGAAACCGTACTGGCCGATCTGCCAGTCGGCCGGCACACGGTCCTCGACGGGAAGCGTTTTCCATCCGAGCAGGCGATGGTGACCGGTATCGCAGACCAGCAGCGGGCCGTCCGGGGTGCCGAGCGCGGCGTCACGGGGACCGAAGCAGCTCGCCGCGTCTGGCGTCACCGGCGATTGAATCAGCGGCGGCACCCGGTCGTTGCCGAGCACCACGAGCGGATCGACCGCGAATATCGCTTGCTCTGTGCGCGCCTCGTCTTCATCCACCCGCAGCGCGGGGCGGGGAGAGACGTATTGAACGGCGGTCATGAAATTTTCACCATGACGCTACCGCCCGTCACGCGCACCGCGTACGTATGGAGTTGGACTTCGGGTGCGGTGAGGCATTCACCGCTCTCGATCAGGTACCGGAATCCGTGATGAGGGCAGGTGAGCACGCCGTCGGCCAGTTCTCCCTGGTCCAGCGGCATGGCGAGGTGGGCACAGGCGTTCTCGAAGCAAACGATCTTGTCGCCGATGCGGCTCAGTAGCAAGCTGATCTTCCCGACTTCGGCGACCAGCAAGTCATTCTCGGGCACTGCTTCGAGGCGACAGGCATGCGTCCACCCCTTGTCTTCGGCACGGGCGAACGGACTGACAAAATGCGCGGTCGAAGAACCGTTTCCGCCCATGCCTTTCGCTTGCCTGATCTCCGTGATTTCGGGACATTGCTCCCGAATGGCCTGTTCGACGCCGGACGCGAGGGTAATGCTGGACGCCGGGCAACCGTCGCAGGCGCCTACCAGGCGGATTTCCACGGTCTTCGGCGGCTTCACGGATACCAGTTCGACGTCGCCGCCGTGGCTTTCCAGCATCGGGCGTACCGACGCGAGTGCACGCTCGACTCGTTCCTGCAACGATGGTCTGATCAATTCGTGGTGTCGCAGCACCGCGTAGACGAGTTCGTCGCTTGCCGCGCGCCTGAGGGCTGCAGATGCCGCGGGATCCGACTTCAGGGCGCGAATGAGTCTCGTCAGGGCCGCTTTATTGAGAGCGTCTATGGCTTGCTTGATGGCCGAAACGGTGTGACGCGAAGACTCGTCCCAGTCGGCGGTCAACTCCTCCAGGGCTCGAAGGTCGCGCAAAAGGATGTCGAGTTCGGGAACGGCTTCTTGGGTTCGGGCGTAATCGGCCATGTTCGCTGATCTCAACGATAACGCAGGTCCTTGTACAGCCAAGGCTGCAAGGCGCCGCCGGCCAGTGCCGCCAATATGACGGCAAACGCGAGAGGAAGCCCGGTCAAGTAGCCTGCGATGCAGATGCAAGCGGTGATCAGGCTGCCGATGGCGCTGCGTATGAGTACCATGCGCAGATCCTGAAACAAGCGTCCGGTCAGGAACAGTCTCATCGAATTCATGAACATGTCGTACATCGGTCGTCTCCGTTGTCAGATGAATACGAGGATGATCATGGCGACAATGATTCCCGGTAGCGCGGCAAACGGTCCGTAGAAGGCGCCCATCAACATGGCCAGTTGTTTTCCCAGCGCTTCGCCGCCCACCTTGAGTCCCCCAATTGCTCCACCGGCCAACCCGAACAGTAGTGCCAGAAACAACCATACGGGCGCCGTCGCAGCAGTGATCTGACCGTCTAGCAGGGAATCGAGAAAACCGTTCATCGCTTGTTTCTTCCTCTCTTGTTTTTCGTCGGTGTGATGGCGTAGCCGCTCAAGCGAGCGACTCGCCGAAACGCGGTGCGTCCGCCGATCCGTTTCCGAGAGCGGTACGAATCGATGCCAGTGCGTCGTCCACCAGCGAGACCTTTTCGTTCTCGCCGTACTTCTCGAACAAGGTGCGTGCTTCTTCGAGCAATGCCTTGGACTCGCGTAACCGGCCACGGTTTCCGGCCTCGGGATTCGCCGGATCGTCCGGCAGGTTGACCAGGCAGTTGGCCTTGTTGCTGATCGTATTGGCGTACGCCAGCGGCGTGTCGCGCGGGTTCCTTACCTTGAGAGCCTCGTCGTAAGCCTCGAGCGCGCGGAGATTGTTCTCTACCGGGTGCGCGGACGCAGCATACTGCAGGGCGTTGCCAAGATTGTTCTGCAGCATGGCGTACTCCCCGGGTTGGTCGGTCAGTGTGACTACCGACAGCGCTTCCTCGAACGATTGCACCGCCAGGGCCTCCCGCATTCGCGCCCGCTCGTCGTTCATTGGCATGGACAGGAACGCGGTAGCGAGGTTGTTGTGGATGATGGCGAACTCGGCGGGATAGCGTTCGCGCGTAAAGGTCTTGAGCGCGAGTTGGTACTCGGCGATAGCGTCGGTGATTCGCGCACGATTCATGCTCGCGAGCGACTGCAGTATCAAGCCCAGGTTCATGCGCGCTTCCGCGCGTTCCTCCTCGAGGCCGTCGCGATCGAGAACCGGCAGGGCCGCCTCGATCTCGGCGCGTGCACGCTCGATCGATTCCTCGCCCGGGCCCGGAATCGCCTGCAATGCGGTTGCCGCGCGTGCGCGGATTCGGGCTGCTTCGAGGGAATCCGTCTCGCACAGGCCGAGGGCACGCTCATACAGCGCGACCGCTTCTTGCAGTTGAACGGCGTGTTTCGGTCGCTGCTGCAGCATCATGGCGATTTCCACGAGCATCGAAATCTTGTCCTCGATGCTCGCTTCCGGATCGTCGGCAACGGCCATGGCCTGTTCGTATAGATGGTCGGGAAGTGCGTCTGGCATGGCTGCTTGTCAGGGCATTGGGTCGGCTTACGCTATCCCAGTCATAAAGTCGAAGTCAAGGAAATATTCGTAATGCAAATTAAGTTTGCAACATTGGCCTTGTCAATGGATAATGATTCGCGACAAAGAAACCTTGGATCGTACAGGTTGGATCAATGATCGACGGTGAGTCCTCCATCCTGCTCGTTGGTTTGGAAAACCCGGGCAAGCGCCGCTTGGTGCCTGTGCTGAGCAAACATTACGCGGTGGTCGAAGTCGACGATGCCGACGCCGCGCGCCGAAGCTTGAACGAAAATGCGATTGATCTCGTCCTGTGCCGGCATGATCCCCCGGCGCTGGATGCTATTTCGTTGCTCGTGCATGCGCGTACCGAGCATCCCGAGGCGATTCGCATCCTCGGTGGACGTCTGAGTCAGGCGGAAACCGGGGCCGCCATCAACGAGGCCGCCGTCTTTCAGTTTTTTTCCGATGACTGGGGTGTCGAACAGGTCGAGTTACTGGTGCGCCGCGCGCTGGAAAGCCGGGAGCTGGCTTACCGGCACCGGCACCTGAGCCGTGAGCTGAAATTCGCTGAGGATATCCTGCGTCGTCACCGCCTTCGCACCGGACTCGAAGACAGCACGTGTTTCAACCAGTTGATCTACGCGAGTCCCAAGATGGCGCGCGTATGCGCCCTGGCGCGCAAGGCGGCGGAAACCGAACTCCCGGTCCTGATTCAGGGTGAGACCGGCACTGGCAAGGAACTTATGGCGCGAGCCATCCACGAACACAGTCCGCGACGAGATCAGCCATTGCTGGTGCAGAATTGCGGCGGGATGAGCGACGAATTGTTGTTGTCCGAGTTGTTCGGTCACAAGCGCGGCGCTTTTACCGGCGCGGTCAGCGACCGGCTCGGGCTGTTTCCGGCCGCGGATGGCGGCACGGTGTTCCTGGACGAGATTTCCGAAGTGTCTCCCGCGTTTCAGGTCTCGCTCTTACGTTTCCTGCAGGAGGGCGAAGTCAAGCCGCTCGGATCCGATCGCGTGACGCGCTGCAACGTGCGTGTGATCGCGGCGTGCAATCGTACCCTTGTCGAACTGGTTCGAGAGGGACGATTTCGCGACGACCTGTATTTCCGGCTCAACGGGTTTCAAATCGACATGCCGCCGCTGCGCGAGCGTGCCGAGGACATCGCGCCGTTGGCCGAGCACTTCGCGCAACGATTCGGTGAACAGATCGGTAGGCGGGTACTCGGCCTCGAGCCCGAACTGGTGGAACGACTGACGTTGCACCATTGGCCAGGCAACATTCGCGAACTGGAAAACGAGATACATCGCCTGGTTGCTCTGACCGACAACGGTGAGTACCTGGTTGCAAGCAAGCTATCGCCAACACTCGCCCGGTTGACGCCACGCTCGGGCAGCGAGTCACGTTGGCAGAGCATCGAGGGTAAAACCCTCAAGGAAAAGGTCGAACACCTAGAAGCCGAACTGGTGCGGGAAGCATTGAACCGACATCGATGGAACCAAAGCCGGGCGGCGGCGGAACTGGGGTTGTCGCGAGTTGGACTTGCAAACAAGATCAAGCGCTACGGCGTTGGCGCCGGCATGGGCGAAGCGTCATGATGACGGGCCACAGCGGTGCGGACGGTGTCTTACATGAGTGACGATAGCAACAACGACCGGCGAGCTGATTCATCGCGGATCGTAGGTTTTCCGCACTCGCGCAGTGACCCGCCGCGTTCGCGCGAGGGTGTGCGCACTTTGGGATTGTCGCGCCTTGCGCGCGAGCTTGCCGGTATTCAGCCGGGCTTGAAGGGGCATTGGTGCAGCTGTTGCCGCGGAATCTGGTATGGCTATACCGGCGAGGTGGAGTGTCCGGTCTGCGCCAATCGCCGTGGCTGAGATGTCGCGTTTCTCGCAACCCTGGTGTTAACCGTCTTTGCATCATGTGAGCAAACTTTATTTGCTCCCGCAACGTGATTGACCACATCCGCGTTCAACAGACGGTACGCAAATAATTGATATATCTCAACCAAAATCGAAAGCCAGCTCTTGGCACGCCGTTTGCTTAACATTCTCACCGACGAGCGGTGCGCAGTCGAGCGGCCGCTGGCTGAAACGAAATACAAGAGTAAACGAAGTACAACAATCACTAGTGAGGAGCGCGTAAATGGCAAATCTTCTATGGCTTCAAGGCGGCGCCTGCTCGGGGAACACGATGTCGTTCCTCAACGCGGAGGAACCCAGCGCCTGTGACCTCGTCACGGACTTTGGCATCAATGTCCTGTGGCACCCTTCGCTTGGCATGGAACTGGGCGACAACCTCCAGCAATTGCTGCGCAAATGTATCTCGGGCGAGATAAAGCTCGACATCTTCGTCTTCGAAGGTACCGTCGTGAACGCGCCGAACGGCACCGGCGAATGGAATCGCTTTGCTGGTCGGCCAATGCGCGATTGGGTGAGAGAGCTTTCCGATGCGGCGGATTTCGTGGTCGCAATCGGGGACTGTGCGACTTGGGGAGGAATACCGGCGACCGCGCCAAACCCGAGCGAGTCCCAGGGTCTGCAATTCCTGAAGCGAGGTCACGGCGGCTATCTCGGCGCCGAATTCAAGAGCAAGGCTGGACTGCCGGTGATCAACATCCCCGGCTGCCCCGCGCACCCCGACTGGGTGACCCAGATTCTCGTGGCCGTCGCTACCGGCCGCGCCGGCGACCTGGCCCTCGATGAGTTTCAGCGGCCTAAGACTTTCTTCCAGAGCTTCACCCAGACCGGCTGTACGCGGAATATGCATTTCGCCTACAAGGTCTCGGCAACGGAATTCGGTCAACGCAAGGGCTGCCTGTTCTACGATCTGGGCTGCCGCGGACCGATGACGCACTCTCCCTGCAATCGAATCCTGTGGAACAGGGTTTCGTCGAAGACCCGCGCCGGCATGCCGTGCATGGGCTGCACCGAGCCGGAGTTTCCGTTCTTCGACCTCGCACCCGGAACCGTTTTCAAGACCCAGACCGTTATGGGCGTACCCAAGGAGTTGCCCGAGGGGGTCGACAAGACAGGATATATAAAGCTTACCGGTGCAGCCAAAGCCGCGGCGCCGGCATGGGCCGAACAGGACATCTTCGTGGTGTGACGAGCGCGTAATACAGGAGAACCATCATGAGTACACAAGTACAAACCCTGGACATTTCCCCGGTTGGTCGTGTCGAGGGTGATCTCGACGTGCGCGTCGACATTCAGGACGGTGTGGTGGTCGACGCCTGGACGTCGGCCGAACTGTTCCGAGGCTTCGAACTGATTCTTCGAGACAAGGATCCGCAAGCGGGACTCGTCGTCACACCGCGCGCGTGCGGCATATGCGGCGCGTCACACCTGACCTGCGCCGCCTGGGCGCTCGACACGGCGTGGGGCGCCGAAGTGCCGCGCAATGCGATCCTGGCGCGCAATCTCGGACAACTCGCGGAAAGTCTGCAAAGCCTGCCGAGACATCACTACGGCCTGTTTCAGATCGACCTGACGAACAAGAACTACTCGCAAAGTCCATTCTACGAGGAAGCCGTCAAACGCTGGGCGCCGTTTACCGGTCGAAACTACGAGATCGGCGTCACCATATCAGGCAAGCCGGTGGAGATCTACGCCTTGCTCGGTGGGCAATGGCCGCATTCCAGTTACATGGTGCCCGGTGGCGTGATGTGCGCGCCGACATTGACCGACATTACGCGGGCGTGGTCCATTCTCGAGCACTTTCGTACCAACTGGCTCGAACCGATCTGGCTTGGCTGCTCGCTCGAACGCTACGAGGAGATCCGCACGTACGAAGATTTCCTAGCATGGCTGGACGAGAGCCCCGACCATGCCAACTCGGACCTCGGCATGTATTGGCGCATGGGACTAGACGTGGGGCTGGACAAGTTCGGCCGGGGTCTTGGCAAGTACCTAAGCTGGGGATACCTGCCGCACGAAGATAAATACAACAAGCCGACGATCGAAGGTCGTAACGGTGCGTTGCACATGCCGAGCGGCGTGTACGATGGTGCCGCCGACAGCCACCAGTTGATGGACCAGCAGTTCACCCGGGAAGATGTAACCCACGCCTGGTACGACGAGGACGGTGGGCCAACCCATCCCTGGGATCGCACCACGCGGCCGGTGGCGCAGAACAAGGGTGATTTCGACGGCAAGTACTCCTGGGCTACTGCCGTACTGCACTCAGACTTCGGACACCTGGAGGCCGGCCCGCTGGCACGCGAGCTAATCTACGGTGGAGACCACATGGAAAGCTGGCAGCACCGAGACGGACTCGTTCTGGACATGTATCGAAAGATGGGCGGCGCCAGCGTATTACTGCGTCACTTCGCGAGAATGCACGAGGCTAAGGCGATCTACCGCAATATGGAACATTGCCTGCGTGAGCTGAAACTCGACGAGCCTTTCTACATTCGTCCGCGCGAGAAGGACGGACAGGGCTGGGGTGCCACCGAGGCAATCCGCGGCGCACTGTGTCACTGGATCGACGTGAAGGATGGCAAGATCAAGAACTACCAGATCATCGCGCCGACGACGTGGAACGTGGGTCCGCGCAGCGGCGAGGGCCAACGAGGTCCGATCGAGGAATCGTTGGTGGGGACTCCTATCGCGGATCCTTCGGATCCCGTAGAAGTTGGACACGTCGCGCGTTCGTACGATTCTTGTCTGGTGTGCACGGTGCACGCGCATGACGCGCGGACCGGCGCCGAGTTGGCACGATTCCGAACCGCCTGATCCTTCGGCTCCTCAACTTTGCGCGGATACGATACACTCGTTCCAAGGGGTAGAGGATCCGCGCAGACTAATTAGAATTTGAAGATGAGCCGAGCGCAATCGCCCCAGAGGAGAATGTTCCGTGAGCAAGACGGATGACGACATGCTCAGGGAGAAAATCGCGAAGATACTGGGTAACGGACTCGAAACGCAAACAGAGCCGTTTCCGGAGGATCATAATCAGTTCGACGAAGTACTTCGCGAACTTCGACAACTGCCGAGCGACGATCTCGAGGGTAAATTGGTTGTCTCGGGATTCGTCGATCACCCCTACGGCGACGAGCAGCAACGCTGTCTCGAGTGCATGTACTATCTCGTGCACCGTCGCTGGTGCGATCTTCCCGAACTCGCCGTGCCGGTTGAGCCCGAGTGGTGGTGCCGGTTGTGGAGAATCTGACGCGTCGCGTCGGCCGATTCATGCACGACGACGACCTCAGGGTGGAATTGCAGAGCCTTCTAAAGGGCGGACTCGAAACCAAGATTGAGCCCCGCGCGTGGGATCAGGCGAAGGTGGATTTCATCCTCTCGCGCTTGAGGGAGATTGACGCGGGAGACTACGAGAATAAGCTGGTCGAGGCTGGCTTTACGCTGTATCCGTGGGGAGAGGGAGACGACGCACAGTCATGTGAGACCTGCATGTATTACGTCGTGCACCGACGCTTTTGCGAACTGCCCGAATTGATGATGCCGGTAGAGGCGGACTGGTCGTGCACGCTGTGGCGTATCTGACGGTTGGCAGGTCGCCTCGCGAAGTTCGCATGGCGAATCAATGATTACGATCGTTGGCTGCGGGAATACGAACCGGTCGGACGACGGCGTCGGCGTTGTGGTCGCGCAAAGGCTGCGGTCTTCGTTCGAGTCGCTCGGGGCTCGCGGTGTACAGGTTGTCGATGCCGGTACTGGCGGAATGGAGGTCATGTTCAAGGCGCGGGGAAGCGACCTGCTGATCGTTGTCGATGCGTCCAATTCCGGATCGCAGGCCGGGACAATTTTTCACGTGCCGGGTAGTGAACTCGAGGCGTCGCCCGAGGCAGCATTTAACCTGCATGATTTTCGCTGGCAACACGCGTTGTTCGTCGGGCGAAAGCTGTTCGGCGAAGCATTTCCGGATAGCGTCGAAGTCTTCCTGGTCGAAGCGAAAAGCCTGGATTTCGGTATCGAATTGACCCCGGAAGTCGAGGCCGCGGCGAATTCCGTTGTCAAGCGACTTCTCGAGCGGTTCGCTGCGGCGGCGCTGCCCGGCGACGAGAGTAAAGGTGTCGGCCGCATTCGAGTCCACAGTGGGAATATATATCTTGATGCCGATCTGTGCGCTGGGTACCTGCCGGGCATTCAGTCGGTCGCAATCATCGAGGACGATTCGAAGATCTACCTGGTGCCGCTGGCGTCGGGGGGATCCGGTGGATACTTGCTCAAGGTTTTGAATGCGCGTGGTGATCGCGTCGTTCACTGCGAGGAGTTCCTCGAAAGGTTTGGAATCGCCCGGGATGCGAAATCTTCTTGGACTGTTCATTGGGACGCCGGGCGCTACGCCCTGGTATTCGAACCGCAGGCGTATTGAAGGGCGGTCCGCGCAAAAGAACGCATCGGGTATCGCACTTTCGCATTTGCTCTACCGCGCGGCAGGGCGCTTCGCCTGCCGGACTAGCGGCGCGCCAGTACCGGGCCCGACATGCGCGGGCGGCCGCGCGCCCGGTAGTGGCGATCCCGCGAATCTCGGTCGCAACGTTTCCGATTGTCCTCGGCGATGGCCCGGTTGAACCACGGCAAACCAGCATGGTTTGCTACCCGGTGTCGCCAATCGAGTCTCGCCCTCGGTCTTGCCTGCGTCTTCGCCGGCGCGGTTGCCCGACCGATCTATGCCCAGTCCGTGCTTGACAAGGTGCTTCCCGGCGTCGTTAATTGCACTTTTTCGTGACCGAGGGAGACCCATGGCGCGCGGGACCGTTCCGTTCGACTACCGGCTGAAGCCGCGGCTCGATACCGATGCCTCCATCGGCCTCGTCGCGCTGGCCAGCGATGCCACGATCGAACGCGAGTGGCGCCGGCTGCTCGATCTGCCCGGGGTCGGTTTCTACGCTGGCCGAATCGCCAGTCCCAAGGAAGTCACGCCGGAAGGGCTTCGCACCATGGAGCCGTTGCTGGCCGGCGCCCTGGAACGTCTGCTGCCGGATTCACATCTGGATTGCGTCGCGTTCGCCTGCACGTCCGCGTCGCTGCTCATCGGCGAGGAAGTGATCGGCTCGCTGATCCGCCGGACGCGACCGGGGGCCGCGGTCACCAATCCCATGACCGCCGTACGGGCGGCGCTGGCCGCGTTGGGGGCGCGTCGCGTGGCCATGCTGACGCCCTACCTGGACTCGATCAACGAGCCGATGGCCGATTCGCTCGAGGCCGGCGGATTCGAGATCACGGCGCTCGGCAGCTTTTTCAATTCTCGCGACCCCGACGTGGTGCGCATCGATGAAGACTCCATTCGGCATGCCGCCGGGGTCCTGGCGAGGGACGGCAACGCCGATACCGTGTTTATCGCCTGTACCGCGCTGGCCGGGGCGGCATTGGTGGACGAACTCGAACGCCGTACCGGGCTTTCGGTCATCACCAGCAACCACGCACTGGCCTGGCATGCGCTGCGCCAGGCCGGGTGCGGGCGAACCGCCGGCGGCCGCGGACGCCTGTTCGAATTGCCCCTGGCCGACGCCCCGACGCTCGAGGCCGTTAATTCGTCGTAACCCGTGCACCGCGCGCGTCATGGTAGGTTACTTGAATCGTTGATAACCGCCTTTCCAAGGTGCCGATGCGCCCGACGGGCAACCCGGAAGAATTCATGAAAACCCGACCTGAACGACGCCGCTTCCTGCAACGGGCGGCCATCGTCGCGCAGGCGTTTTCGCTGCTGTTCGCAGCGGCGGCGTTCGCCGACGAGTCGCAACTGGCGAAAAGCGAACTCGACGATCGCAGTTACAGATACCTCGTGCTGGAAAACGGCATGCAGGTCATGCTCGTTTCCGACGCGGAAACGGACAAGGCCGCGGCTTCCCTCGACGTGGCCGTCGGGCACGGCAGCGATCCGGCGAACCGCCAGGGGCTTGCCCACTTTCTGGAGCACATGCTGTTTCTCGGCACCGAGAAATACCCGGAACCCGGGGAATACCAGGCGTTTATCAAGGATCACGGCGGCAGCCACAACGCCTACACCTCCTACGACCACACGAACTACTTTTTCTCCATTCGACCCGAGTTCCTCATCGACGCGCTGGACCGGTTCTCCCAGTTTTTCGTCGCGCCGTTGTTCAACGAGGAACTCGTCAAACGCGAGCGTGTCATCGTCGATTCGGAGTACTCGGCGCGCTCGGAGGAAGAGGGGCGGCGCACCTTGGCGGCGCAGCGCGAAGCGCTCAACCCCGACCATCCCCGCAGCGCGTTCGCCGTCGGCAGCATCGAGACGCTGGCCGACCGTGAAGGCGATCCGGTGCGCGAGGATCTTATCGATTTCTACGAGGAACATTACTCGGCGCACCTGATGAGCCTGGCCGTCATCGGGCGGGATTCCCTGGATACGCTCGAAGCGTGGGTCCGCGCGCGGTTCGCGGCGGTGCGTCGCACGGGCGCGACGCGTTTCGTCGCCGATGTTCCCCTGTTTCGTGATGCCGACCTGCCGCTGATGCTCGAAGTCAAGCCGCTCAAGGAAAGGCGTGTCCTGACGTTTTCCTTCGAGGTGCCCGGCGATGTCGCCTTTTACCGCAAGAAGCCCATTCACCAGATAGCCAACATCCTCGGTCACGAGGGAGAAGGTTCGCTGCTTGCCGCGTTGAAGTCGCGCGGCTGGGCGGATGCGCTGAGCGCCGGTGCCGGCGCCATGGACCCGAGCCGCGGGCTGCTGGAGATCCACATCGACCTGACGACCGAAGGCGCGGATCACGTTGCGGAAATCGGCGAGATGCTCTTCAGTGCCGTCGACATCCTGCGGGAAAAGGGGCTCGAAGCCTGGCGTTTCGAGGAACAGCGGACGCTTGCCGAAATGGGGTTTCGCTACAGCGACAAACCGGACGCGTTGTCCCTGGTGCGGGCCATTGCGGACAGACTGCACGACTACCCCTGGTACGACGTCCTCTACGCACCGTACGTGTTCGAGACGTTCGATCCCGGGCTGGTTGGCGAGTATCTCGACCTGATGCGGCCGCAGCGCGTCGCGGTGACATTGGTCAGCCCGGACGTCGAACCTGAACGGCAGGAGAAATGGTTCGAGGTGGGATATACCGTTGGCGATCTCGACCCTTCCCTCGTCGAACGGTGGGAACAGCCGTCGCGGTTCGCTGACCTGTCGTTGCCGCCGCCCAACCCGTTCGTTCCCGACAACCTCGAAATGGTCGCCGACGAGGACGATATCGACAAGCCGCGCAAGCTGCTCGACGACGGCGGGTGGACGCTCTGGCACGATACCGATACCAGTTTCGGGGCGCCGCGAGCAGAGTTTTATTTCAGTTTCCGCAGCCCGCGATCCATGGGTTCTCCCGGGGATGCGGCCTTGCTGGATCTATTTACGAAGGTCATCGAGGATCGCCTCAACACTTTTTCCTATCCCGCCTACCTGGCCGGGCTCGGGTTTG
Source organism: Gammaproteobacteria bacterium (assembly GCA_030429665.1). Taxonomy (GTDB): domain Bacteria; phylum Pseudomonadota; class Gammaproteobacteria; order Arenicellales; family CAJQKF01; genus BQJD01. The sequence continues at coordinate 27,043 of JAUIEZ010000019.1, forward strand.
AGGTCTATCCGCACCTGCGCGGGTTCTCGGTTCGCGTGTCCGGCTTCAGCGACCGGCAACCGCACCTGGTCGAGCGGATCGTCGCCAACCTGCGCGGCGCCGGGATCGACCCGATGCGCTTCAGGCGGCTACGGGCGAAGCTCGTCGAAAACTACCGCAACCGTCTGCTGGACAGCCCGGCGAGTCTCGCGGTGGCGGAACTACAGCGCCTGCTGATCGAGGACGCGTGGCCGATCGAACAGCGAATCGAAGCGTTGGAAACGGCTGGAGTCGAGGATTTCCAGCGTTTCATCGACGAATTCTTCGAGCAAGGGAACGTGCTCGCGCTTTCGGTCGGCAACCGGACGAAGGCGGAATCGCGGGCCATGGCCGAGATGCTCGACGAAGTGCTTATGGCCAATGTCGAACCAGCGGCCGTTCCGCGCAGCTCGGTCGTGCGCCTCGATCCCGCGAGGGAGTACGAACGCGTGGTCGATTCGGCGCACAACGACTCCGTGGTCGCTTTATATCGCCAGGGCGCCGACGACAGTTACACCGAACGGGCCTTGTTCTATCTCTACGACCAGTTGTCGGACTCGGCTTTCTACCAGTCCCTGCGCACCGAGCAAAAGCTCGGTTACGTGGTGCAGAGTTTCGCCATGCCGATCATCGGCGTGCCCGGGATGATGTACCTGGTGCAGTCACCCAGTACGAGCGCCGCGACGACCGAGCGGGCCATCAGGGAGTTCATCGGCGACTTCGGCCTGCAGTTGACCGATCTGCCGCAAGCTGCCCTTGACGGTGCGCGCGCGGCGCTGCTGTCGCGAATCAACCAGCGTGACGACGCATTGTCGGATCGGGCCGACCGTTACTGGCGCGAGCTTGACGACGAGGAATACGGGTTTGACTCCCGCGAGCGCTTGTCCGGGGCTCTGGAGGCGATTACGATCGAGGAAATGCGCCAATTCGCGGCGCGGTACAGTGGATCTTCCACGCCAAGCCTGGTTCTGCACGCCGCCGGCGGCATCGAACCGGCCGAGGGCGAGGAAGGCCGGGTATCGAGGTCGATGATCCTCGACCATGCCGCCTTCAAACAGGGCCATGCCGTCTTCTGAAGCCGAAACGCTCGATGATCAGCTCGAACGCCTCGCCGGCCTGTTGACCCGGCGGCGGTTGATGCTGGTCACGGTAGAGTCGTGCACCGGCGGCGGCGTCGCCGCCGCGGTGACTTCGATGCCCGGAAGCTCGAACTGGTTCGATCGCGGGTGGGTTACCTACAGCGACGCGGCGAAGAGCGATCTGGTCGACGTTGACGCGGTGCTGATCCACCAGCACGGCGCCGTCAGCGAGCCGGTGGCCCGGGCCATGGTGCGCGGTGCGCTCAAGCGCGTCGATGCCAACCGCGTCGCCGTGGCGATCACGGGCATCGCCGGGCCCGACGGGGGCAGCGCCGCGAAGCCGGTGGGAACCGTGTTCATCGCCTGGGCGCTGGGCGAGCGCGAGCACGTCGAGCACCACCGCTTCGAGGGCGACCGCGCCGCCGTTCGCGAGGCCTCGGTTCGCCGGGCCCTGCAGGGCGTGGCGGAGCTGGTCGCCAGTTCGGGCTGAGTCTTCCGGCGCGTTGTCCGAACCCGTCCGCAGGCTGTTCCTGGCGCTTTGGCCCGACGCCGCGGTCCGCGGAACGCTCGCCACCGTGCAGCAACGGATTGGCGCGGAGTGCGGCGGCCGGGCGATTCTGCCGGAAAACCTGCACGTGACATTGAAATTTCTCGGCGCGGTTCCACAATCGGGTATGCAGGCCGTGCGCGAGGTGGCCGCCGGCGCGCCGCGGACCCGTGCCGACCTACTGCTGGATCGCATCGGGTTCTGGCCGCGTCCGGCCATCGTGTTCGCCGGCGCGGACAGCGTCCCGGAACCGATCAGGGGGCTCGTGGAATACCTCGAGACGGGTTTCGCCGGGCTCGGATTCGCGCGCGAGCGGCGGCGTTTTCACGTTCACTGCACCTTGTTCAGAAAGGCCCGTCGTCGCCCCGGACAGCCGTTCGAGCCGATTCACTGGCCGGTGGACGGCTTCGCGTTGGTGGTGTCCGAACTCTCCCCCGCCGGAGCGCGATACCGGGTGCTGGAAACGCTTCCGGCGCCGACGCCGACGCGCGGCTGATCGCGGTTGGAGCCGGGACCGATGCAGCATAAAATACTCGGGTTCGGCGCGTAACATTTTTTGATCGACTCACAGCGGAGTAATTCGTGGACGAAAACAAGCAGAAGGCGCTTCAGGCTGCACTCGGACAAATCGAGCGGCAGTTCGGCAAGGGATCCGTCATGCGCATGGGAGATTCCCAGGTTGCCAGGGACATCGAAGTCATTTCCACCGGCTCTCTCGGGTTGGATATCGCACTGGGCGTGGGCGGGCTGCCCAAGGGACGGGTCGTGGAGATTTACGGCCCCGAGTCCTCCGGCAAGACGACGTTGACGCTTTCGGCCATCGCCCAGGCTCAGAAGCACGGCGGCACGGCGGCCTTCATCGACGCCGAACATGCCCTGGACCCCAGTTATGCCCGACGCCTCGGCGTGGACGTGGACAATCTGCTGGTTTCGCAGCCGGATACCGGCGAGCAGGCGCTTGAAATCGCCGACATGCTGGTTCGCTCGGCGGCCGTGGACATTATCGTGGTGGACTCGGTGGCCGCTCTCACCCCCAAGGCCGAAATCGAGGGCGAAATGGGCGATTCCCACGTGGGATTGCACGCGAGGCTCATGTCACAGGCGCTTCGCAAGCTGACCGGCAACATCAAGCGGTCCAACACGTTGTTGATATTCATCAACCAGATCCGCATGAAGATCGGCGTGATGTTCGGTAACCCTGAAACCACGACCGGCGGCAACGCGTTGAAGTTCTACTCCTCCGTGCGACTGGACATCCGGCGTATCGGCGCACTGAAAAAGGGCGACGAAGTTCTCGGCAACGAGACCCGGGTCAAGGTGGTCAAGAACAAGGTGGCGCCGCCGTTTCGTCAAACCGAGTTCGACATTCTCTACAACGAGGGCATCTCCAAGGAGGGCGAGCTGATCGACATGGGCGTGTCCGCGAACCTGGTGGACAAGGCGGGCGCCTGGTACAGCTACAATGGCGATCGCATCGGCCAGGGCAAGGACAACGCCCGCACGTTCCTCAAGGAAAATCCTCAGATCGCCGGCGATATCGAACGACGGATTCGCGAAAGTTTCGGCCTGAAATCGCCGGGTGGCGAGGCGGAATCGCCCAAGGCGAAAGCCGTGGAAGGTTAGGTCATGAACGAGAAGCAAACCGACAGCATGGAACCGGAGGATCCGGGGGAATCCGACTGTAGACGCCAGGCCCTGAAATACCTGGCGCGGCGCGAGTACAGCGTCTTCGAGTTGTCTCGCAAGCTGCGAAAGAAAGGCCATACCCCGGCGCACTGCGACCGCGTGGTGGAAGACTTGGTGCGGGAAAACCTGCTGTCGGATCGGCGCTTTGCCGAGACCTATCTGTACGCCAAGATACGCAAGGGCCTGGGGCCGGTTCGAATCCGTCACGCCCTGGACGAGGCCGGTGTCGACAAGGACGTCATAGACGACGTCATGAACAACGCCGACGTGCAGTGGACCGAACAACTGCGTACCCAGTTGGTCAAGAAATACGGGGACACGGCACCTGGCACGTACAAGGAGTGGGTCAAGCGCGCCCGCTACCTGAACAACCGGGGATTCAGTTCGGAGCAGATCCAGGCCGTCCTGGAATTTACCAACTGACCTCGGCGCCGTCGCCGCTTCCCGCCCGTCGCAATACCTGGCATCCTGATGAAGACCTCCGAAATTCGCTCACTGTTTCTCGACTATTTCGCCGAACGCGGTCATCGCGTCGTACCGTCAAGCTCCCTGGTGCCCGGCAACGACCCGACGTTGCTGTTCACCACTGCCGGCATGGTGCAGCTCAAGGACGCGTTCCTCGGCCACGAAAGGCGCGACTACTCGCGAGCCGTCACTGCCCAGCGATGCGTACGCGCCGGCGGCAAGCACAACGACCTGGAAAACGTCGGCTACACGGCGCGTCACCATACCTTCTTCGAGATGCTGGGCAATTTCAGCTTTGGCGACTACTTCAAGCGTGACGCCATCCAGTTCGCCTGGGACCTGCTGGTCAATCGCATCGGCTTGCCGCGCGAGCGGCTATGGGTGACCGTCTTTGAGGATGACGACGAGGCGGCACAGATCTGGCTCGACGAGATCGGGGTGGATGCGAAGCAGTTCGCCCGCATCGGCGCCCACGACAATTTCTGGTCGATGGGAGATACCGGTCCGTGCGGGCCGTGCAGCGAGATTTTCTACGACCACGGACCGGAGGTGGCCGGCGGGCCGCCCGGCTCGCCGGACGCCGACGGCGACCGCTTCATCGAGATCTGGAACCTGGTGTTCATGCAGTTCAACCGGTCGGCTGACGGGGCGATGACGCCGCTGCCCAAGCCATCCGTCGACACCGGCATGGGGCTCGAGCGGCTCGCGGCGGTGCTACAGGGCGTGCATAGCAATTACGACATCGACCTGTTCGCGCACCTCATCGATGCCGCCGCGGATCTTCTCGGCTGCGCCGACCGGCAAGACAAGTCCCTGCGTGTGCTATCCGATCACATCCGATCCACCGCGTTCCTGATCACCGACGGCGTGACGCCGTCGAACGAAGGGCGCGGCTACGTATTGCGCCGTATCATCCGGCGGGCCATCCGGCACGGCTACCAGCTCGGCGCCCGCGACCCGTTCTTCCACCGGCTCGTCGCGCCGTTGGTGTCCGAGATGGGCGACGCCTACCCCGAACTGGCATCCGCCGCCGGTCGGGTCGGGACGGTACTGGAAGCCGAGGAGAAGCGCTTCTTCGAAACGCTGGACCAGGGCATCCGCATTCTCGACGAGGAAATCCGGGGTCTTGCGAGCGACACGATCGCAGGCGAGACGGTGTTCAAGCTCTACGACACCTACGGTTTTCCTGCCGACCTCACCAACGACGTGGCGCGCGAACATGGCCTCAAAATCGACATGGCAGGGTTCGAAACCGCCATGGCGGCACAGCGTGAACGCGCCCGCACTGCCAGCCGCTTCGTGATGAACGATACCATCGTGGTCGACGACGTCGACGCGACGGAGTTTACCGGCTACGCCGACACCGACGGACAATCGACCGTGGTCGCCCTGTATCGCGGAAACGAGCGCGTGGAACGATTGGCGGCGGGTGAGCAAGGCATCGTCGTGCTGGAACGCACGCCGTTCTACGCCGAAAGTGGCGGACAGGTGGGCGATACCGGCCGCATGACAGGGTCGTCGGCCGCGTTCGAGGTCCAGAACAGCCGCTACCTGGCCGGCAAGGTCGTTGGCCATTTCGGCATCGTGCGAATGGGCGAGCTGGCCGTCGGCGATTCGTTGAACCTGTCCGTGGACGCCGAGAAACGCGCCCGGACCGCCAACAATCACTCGGCCACCCACCTGCTCCACGCCGCCTTAAAGCAGGTACTGGGCGAACACGTTCAGCAGAAGGGCTCCCTCGTCGAGGCCGAGCGGTTGCGTTTCGACTTTTCCCATTTCAAGGCCGTTTCCGCCGAGGAGATTCGTGAGATCGAGCGACTGGTCAACCGGGAGATCCGCGCGAACCACGCGGTCGGAACCCGCTTGATGGCGCTCGATGACGCCAAGGCGGCCGGCGCGGCGGCGCTATTCGGCGAGAAGTACGATTCCGAAGTGCGCGTGGTGAACATGGGCGAATTTTCCCTGGAATTATGCGGCGGCACCCACGTGTCCCGAACGGGCGATATCGGCCAGTTCGTGATCACGTCGGAAAGCGGTGTGGCGGCGGGCATTCGGCGCATCGAGGCGTTGACCGGCGCCGGCGCACAGGCTTACGTGGCTGAGCGGCTCGCCTTGATCGACCACATCGCCGGACAGCTCAAGTCCGCCCCGGCGGAGGTCGTCGAGCGCATCTCGTCGTTGACGCGGCGCAATCGGGACCTCGAGCAAAAGGTTCGCGACCTGCAGGCGCGCCTGGCGACAGCCGGACAGGGCGCCAATCCTGCCGCAGCGGCACAGGATATCAACGGGATACAAGTACTGGTGAGTCGACACGACGGCGTGGACGGCAAGGGCATGCGCACCATGCTGGACCAGTTCAAGGGGCGCCTCGAGCCCGCGGTCATACTGCTTGGCGGCGTCTGCGAGAACAAGGTGTTGCTGATAGCCGGCACCACCGGCGGCGGGGGCGGCGTCAATGCCGGCAAATTGATCCGGGAAGTGTCGTCGCAAGTGGAAGGCAAGGGCGGCGGGCGACCCGACATGGCGCAGGGCGGCGGCACCGCCGTCGACAAGCTCGACGATGCCCTCGAATTCGGCCGTCGATCGCTGTCGGAACAGTTAATGTCGTCTTAGCGCCAACGCGCCTATTGTTTTGACTATTCATGGGAAAACGGGTTTAATCCGCGCCCCCTGGGGGCCTGAATCAGGTTATCGGATGTGACACTAATCGTCGAAAAATACGGCGGAACATCGGTCGGCAGCGTCGAGCGAATCAATGCCGTCGCCGACAACGTGGCCGCCTCGCACCAGCGAGGCGACGAAATGGTGGTGGTCGTCTCCGCGATGAGCGGGGAGACCAATCGGTTGCTGGCGCTCGCCGACGAGATCAATCCGGACCGATCGGAGCGGGAAACCGACGTTTTGCTGTCGACCGGCGAGCAGGTCACCATCGCCTTGCTCTCGATGGCCCTGCAGCGCCGCGGCGTCGATGCGCGTTCCTATACGGGCAGCCAGGTTCGCATTCTTACGGACAGTATCCATGGCCGCGCGCGTATTCTCGATATCGACTCTGCCCGTGTGCGCGCCGACCTGAAGCATGGTCGAGTGGTCGTGGTGGCGGGTTTCCAGGGCGTGGATTCCGACGGCAACATTACGACGCTGGGCCGCGGGGGTTCGGACACCACGGCCGTCGCCCTGGCCGCGGCGCTGAAGGCCGACGAATGCAGGATCTACACGGACGTCGACGGCGTGTACTCGGCCGATCCGCGAATCGTGCCCGAGGCGAGGCGGCTGGAACGGATCACCGTCGAGGAGATGCTCGAACTGGCCAGCCTCGGCGCCAAGGTGCTGCAGACCCGATCCGTCGAGTTTGCCGGAAAGTTCAAAGTGCCGCTGCGTGTACTGTCGTCCTTCGAGCCCGGACCTGGCACGTTGATTACCTACGAGGAAAGCGAGATGGAACAACCACTTATTTCCGGGATCGCGCACAATCGGGACGAGGCGAAGCTGACCATTCGCGGCGTGTCGGATATCCCCGGTGTTGCATACCGGATTCTGGGCCCCATATCGGAGGCTCACGTCAACGTCGACATGATCGTGCAGAACGTCAGCGCCGACGGTACCACCGACCTGACTTTCACGGTGCACCGCAACGATTATCGCAAGGCGCGGACGATTCTCGACGAAATCGCGCCGAAACTGGGCGCCGTGGAGGTTTTCGGCGACGACACGATAGCCAAGATTTCGGTTGTCGGCGTCGGTATGCGGTCCCACGCCGGCATTGCCAGCACCATGTTCCGGGCGCTTTCCGACGAAGGAATCAACATCCAGATGATTTCGACATCGGAAATCAAGATTTCAGTGGTTGTCGAGGACAAGTACATGGAGCTGGCCGTGCGCGCGTTGCACAAGGCTTTTGGATGGAACGAGGACCCGATCACAGAGAACATGCCCACGGCCGTCGCTTGACTGGTGCCGCAAGTCGGGAATTAAAGACTGTTCGAATCTGTGGATTAATGTAGAATCCGACTGCTCAGGGATACGGCAGAACCGATTTCACGGAGTAGGTCGGCCATTTGTTGTGATCAGGAGAGACATAAAATGTTAATTTTAACAAGGCGTATCGGTGAGACTCTGAATATCGGTGACGATATCAGGGTAACCGTGCTGGGGGTTCGGGGAAACCAGGTTCGGATCGGCATCAATGCGCCGAAGGACGTGCCCGTACACAGGGAGGAAATATACGAACGGATCAAGGCCGAGGAGTCCGACGAGAGGTTCCAAGCTGACGGAAACTCCTGAAAACCTTCAAGAGATTCCAGAAATATCCGTAAAACGCAGTAAAATCCATTGAATTCCGCACCCGGTACACATGTCACTGGGTGCGGATGCTGCTGGCAGGCCCGACAGGCCCGGAGCCAATCAAACGGAGAGATGGCCGAGCGGCTGAAGGCGCTCCCCTGCTAAGGGAGTATGGGTTAACAGCCCATCGAGGGTTCGAATCCCTCTCTCTCCGCCATACATTGGATGTTTTCTGAAGAAAATCAGGGATTTGATCGTCCAGAATCCTCATTGCCCCCCAATTAAGCACTCAATAAGAACTGTTCTGGGGCCGTCTCGTCACCTGCCCGAGAATCGCTGTGTCTCGACATTTTTGGCCTGAAACGGTGGTGGACGTACGGACCTTCATGTAACCAGTGCGTGACGATGCCGGTCGCGACCAAGCTGTATGGTTAAGCGTCAGATTCCACGTTCTATGCGCTGGCGTGTCCTGCTGAATCTCATTCCTGGATCGGCCAGCATGTCGCTCGGACCGACCCAGGCGTAGGCGAGCAGGCAAGGGTCGTTGTCGCCCGTCGTGATGCGGTGTTCGTGACCGGGCGAGTTCAGGATCAGTGAGCCGGGCGCGAAAACGGCGAACTCGTTTTCAGACCACGCGCCAGCAATGGAGATGTAGCTCTCCTCGATATCGCGATGGCTATGCTGCGGATACGTCGTGCGCGGCACGAATAGCACGAAACCGAGCGTCAGGCGTTCCGAGAGGATGGGACCGCGCGGACCCATCACTTCGCTATATGCATACTTCTTTGCCAGGTGGGGCGGGACGCGCTTGTAGCCGTACTCCCAGGTCAGGTGGTTCAAAGCGCGTTCGAGGGCGCGGCTCATGGCGGCCATTGAACCGCGGTCGGCCAAATCAAATGCGCGCGCGAGGTGGGCGACTACCGGCTTCGTGACCGGCTCTCGCGGCGTGATCATCGGGTTGGTCTTGATGACCAGCGACAGGTAGTCCCGGACCCGCTTGCGATGGCTGCGAATCAACTTACTGCCACCCGATGAGCCGCGACTGTACAGTTCCTGGAACTCCTGAAGAAGGTAGATCCAGACCGGGCAGTCGCGCAGCCGGGTTTGCTCGCCACGTTGTTGGGTTGTGTCTTCCGTCACCTGGCAGCGCCGAACCTCTTGAGATATTCCGATTTGCTCGCCCGACCGGAAACAGCCGCCATTGCGTGGCATGTCGTGCCGATCGTCTTGTTAAGGTTCGGCCATGGTGGGCGAGTTTTCAGTTTACTGTATGTTCGAAGGTTGATCGAGTGTCCCCGGTCGTGACGTCCGTAGTCCGTGTCCTTAACTCGTTGAGGAAGAGCAGGTCAGCGCCGCGTCGAACCGGTTGGCAATCCGTTTGGCGACGCAGCATCGGGTCGGCGGATTCATCGTTCAACATCATCGCTTGTTTCGAGCATGCCGACCGGTATGTACACCGAGCCTTGATTAACACTTGTCGGAGTGTTCGGTCGAATGGTGCCGGAGCGGCAATGTAATGCAACCATCCGCGTTACATATCGAAGCGCAGGATGGCGATGCCCCGCTCGGCGTAGGCATGTACGACGCAGGCGTTCCGTTCGACTGTGACCTTTGCCGGGACGCGCTCGATGCGGTGCAGCGATCAGAACTGGTCGACGTCGGAACCGGCGGTGTACCAATGGGAAATCCGGCGATTTGCTCCCTGCTCGACCGTATACGAGCATTCTGAAACGAATTTTCTGCACGCAACGTTGTCGATATATACTAGGATGCGAATGCCAACGATGGTCCGTTTACATGATCGTCACGCGAGGGGCCATAATCCTGGCGGGGATTCTGGTTGGACTACTCCCGCCCACTGCGGTTGCCGAGCATCACGGTATCTTTGTCGGTGAATATACCGGCATGTTCGTTCCCGTCGATCGTGAACAAGGTCGAGTCCGGGACCTCGGGGTCAGAATCCGGGAGATCGACGGCGGATTGAATGTCAGTTGGACGACCACGATCTTCGACGACGGGGAGTCGAAGACGAAGGAATACAGTATCGATTTCCTGGAAACCGAGCGCGAGCATATCTACAAGGCCGCGCAGAAAAAGAACCTCTTCGGCGGACGTGACCCACTGGATCCCATGAAGGGAGAACCTTTCGCCTGGGCGAGAATCAATGACAGAACGCTCAGCGTCCACGTCATGCTGATTACAGACGACGGCGGCTACGAGATTCAGACCTACGATCGCACGCTAAAGGAAAACGGAGATCTGAACACTCGGTTCTCGCGTATCCGTAACGGTCAAACGATGAGAGCGCTGACCGCTACGCTCATTCGCAAGGATTGGGTTAGGCAGGACAAGAACAAGTAACCTGCGATTCGGGAATACGGCGTCCCAACCAGGCGGCACCGATTCCAAGACGCTTCGCCAAGACGGCGACGAGGTCCGGGTCGATTCGCCGACAACCTTCCAATGCCGTGAGGCGGCCAACCCCGGGCGTTACGGTTTCCAGAGGCGTGACAACGCCAACTCCGATCATTCCGTGTACTGCGGGGCTTTTCATCCAGATGTCGGCCACCACTGGACAAAAGCTTGTCGAAAACGGTATGCGGTCATTGTAGACTTTCTCCCGAAACCCTGCGCGTCGCCGAGCGATTCCTCGTAGCGGCCCGTTTACAACCATGACCCCGGGGGAGAGATCGCGCTGAGAACCCGTTTGCTCAAGTACTGGGACCAGGTCCGTTCGAGTTTCTGGTTCATACCATCCTTGATGGTCATTGCCGCGGCCGTTCTCGCTGCGATTGCCGTTTGGTCAGATGACGTGGCTGCCGGCGGCGCAATCACGGTTCCGCGCTTTGCCTGGGTCGGTAGTCCGGAGGGCGCAACCGCGGTGCTCGGAACCATTGCCGGCTCCATGATAACCATCGCCGGCGTCGTATTCTCTCTGACGCTCGTTGCCTTGTCTCTCGCGTCGTCCCAGTTCGGACCGCGATTGTTGAGAAACTTCATGCGCGATAGCACGAACCAGTTCGTGCTCGGTACGTTCGTGGCGACGTTTCTTTACTCGCTGCTCGTCATGCGCGCAATCCAGCCCGGTGCGGAAGGTGACTTCGTTCCGCACATTTCCGTCAACATTTCGGTCGTTCTCGCGCTGGCCAGCATCGGTGTTCTCATCTACTTTATTCACCATATATCGCTTTCGATACAGGCAGACGAGATTATCGCGCGCGTCGCACTGGAACTTGAGCAAGGGATCGACCGATTGTTTCCGGATGAACTTGGAGAGGACGTGCCGCGTGTCGACGAAGGCGCATCGAGATCGGAGTCATGGTTCGATGATGCCGCGACGATTCGTGCCGTCGACGAAGGTTACTTGCAGATCGTCGACGCCGACACCCTGCTCGAACTGGCGAAGTCGTCGAGTACGATACTTCGTCTCGAATGTCGACCGGGGGACTACATCGTGGCCGGAACGCCGATCGTCTTCGTTGCGCCGTCCTCGGCCGTCCGCGACGAATTGATCGATGCCATCCGTGCGGCCCTCGTGGTTGGAAACCAGCGTTCCACGGCACAGGACGTCGAGTTCGCGGCACAGCAACTCGTCGAGATCGCCGTGCGCGCGTTATCGCCGGGTATCAACGATCCGTTTACCGCCATGACCTGTATCGATCGACTGGGATCCGGTTTCTGCCGGCTCGCCTGCCGCAAGATTCCAAGTTCGACTCGACTGGACGACGCCGGCGAACCGCGCATCGTCGCGCCCGTGGTGACGTTCGAGCGCATGGTTGCACCCGCATTGAGCATGATCCGGCAAAGCGCGCGCGCCGACGTGGCGGTTACGCTTCGCCTGCTCGACGCCATTCGTGTCGTGGGGAGTTGTGTGCGGCGCGACGCCGATCGTGAGGTGCTCGTGCGTCACGCCAACCTGGTCCACGATTGCGCGAGTGAATCGTTGACGGTGAGGGATGATAACGAAGCCGTGGACCGCCGTTACGCACGCACCATGGAAACCCTGCAGCGCCAGGCTTCGAGAACGGCGCCTGTTTTCTAGCAGCCGGATTCAGGAGATGGTGCCGGCTAGTCGTTGGTACTGCCGCCACCGGCCAGGGTGGACAGTGCCCCGTACAGGTCGGTTCGACGGTCCCGGAACAGTCCCCAGGAGCGGCGCAGATGGCGATTCGCTTCCAGGTCGAACGTTGCAAGCAGAACCTCTTCCCGGTCGCGCGAGGCCTCGGCAACGATACCGCCGGTCGCGTCGGCGATGAACGAGGATCCGTAAAACGTTACGCTGCACGAGCGACCGGTTTCTTCCCCGATTCGATTGGAAGCCAGTACGGGCACGATGTTGGCGCCAGCGTGACCTTGCATCACCCGTCGCCAGTGCATCGAAGAGTCCCAATCCGGGTCGGAAGGTTCCGATCCGATCGCGGTCGGGTAGAACAGAACCTCGGCGCCCGCCAGCACCATGGCGCGGGCCGCCTCGGGAAACCACTGGTCCCAGCAAATACCCACGCCAATCGTGCCGGCGCGGGTCTCCCATACCTTGAATCCGGTGTCGCCGGGCGTGAAGTAAAACTTTTCCTGGTAACCGGGGCCGTCGGGAATGTGCGACTTTCGGTACAGCCCGAGGTCCGTGCCGTCGGCGTCGAAGACCACGAGGGAGTTGAAGTGGTTATTGCCCGCGCGTTCGAAAAAGCTGATTGGCAGCACGACCCCGAGTTCGGCTGCCAGCGCGGACATCGTTTCGAGCGTCGGATTGCGGTCCCGCGGTTTCGCCCAGTCGAAGAACGCGGGGTCCTGATCCTTGCAGAAGTAAGGTGTCTCGAACAACTCCTGCAAAAGGATGACTTGCGCGCCATCGCTCGCGGCGCGACGTACCAGTTCGATCGCCCGCGTAAGGTTGTCGGCGGCGTTATCGACGCACGGCATTTGCGTCGCCGCCACGGTAATTTCTCGCATGTTCACCTCGACGATCGTTGTGGCCGGCCGAGGCCGCCGAACGTATCGTCCTCTGATGGCCCAGACTGTTCATTTTACGACAGAATGGTCGTTTTCAGCGTTGCCGGGGCGGTACCGATGCGGCGGCGCCGCAATTGACAACGATCTGGCCTTGTAATCTACTTTGACAGGCCAAGTGTACGAATTGATCGGTTGATTTTTACAAATATGTCGGAGGATAAAGTGTGAACATGAAACTAGCAGCCACGCTGCGCGGTGCCGTCGTCGCCGCGTCGATGGTCGCCATCGCGGCGCCCGCGCAAGCCGCCGGCGAACTGAATATTTTCAACTGGGGCAACTACACGAATCCCGAGTTGATCAAGAAGTTCGAGGAACAGCACGACGTCAAGGTCACCATCACGGATTACGATTCCAATACCACGGCGCTGACCAAGGTGGAAGCGGGCGGTCACGGCTTCGACATCGTCGTGCCGTCGCACAGCTACGTCCCGATCTTCATCGAAAAGGGACTGCTCATGGAGACCCGCCCCGACCAGATGGAAAACTTCAAGAACCTCGAGGAACGCTGGCAGGACGTGTCGTGGGATCCGGGCCGACACTACACCGTACCCTGGCAATGGGGTACCACCGGCGTGGCCGTCAACAAGTCTGCGTATGCGGGCGATCCGAACACCTCGGCAATTTTCATGGATCCGCCGGAGGAACTCGTGGGTAAGGTCAACGTCGTGCCGGAGATGGCGGACGTCATGGCGCTCGCCATCATGTACATGGGCGGCGAACCGTGCACCGACGACAAGGAAGTACTGAAAAAGGTTCGCGACCAGCTCATGGCCGCCAAGCCGAAGTGGATGTCGATGGACTACGGGATGACCGAGAAGCTGTCCAGCGGTGACGTGATGGCCAGCGTCAACTGGAACGGTTCGACCTTCCGCGCCCGCATCAACAACTCTGACGTCGCGTACGGCTATCCGAAAGAGGGATATCCGCTGTGGATGGACAGTGTCGCCGTCCTGGCCGACGCAAAGAACGTGGAGAATGCCAAGCTGTTCCAGAACTTCGTCATGGACCCCGAGAACGCCGCCCTGATCTCCGCCTTCGCGCGCTATGCCAACGGCGTCAAGGGTTCGGAGGCGTTCATGCCCGAGGACATGAAGACCGCGCCGGAAATCGTCGTCCCCGCCGAGTATGCCGACGCGGGTAGATTTTCGCCCACCTGTCCGCCCGAGGCGCAGAAGCTCTACACCGCGATCTGGACCGAGCTTCAGAAGTAGTGACGACGACACGCTTCCCGCGCGCCGGTCGGTTGGCCCGCGCGCGGGAGCGGTTTACCACTCGATGCATGCACGGCGCGCCGCGCATCTATGAGTCTGCACTGCCGCGAGTCGCGAAAAGTCCCGATGGGTGGCAGGGGACCACGGACCGTTGAGTATTCACGATCAGTACGATTTCTATGACGCGCTCGGCCTCGCCGGGCTCGTGGCGCGCGGCGAGACAACGCCGGAAGAGTTGCTCGACGCGGCGCTCGCCCGTACCCAAGCCCTGAATCCCGCAATCAACGCGCTCGTCCACGTCGTACCGGAAGTTGCCCGTCGACGCATCGCGTCCGGATTGCCGGACGGGCCGTTCCGCGGCGTGCCGTTCCTGATCAAGGACCTGGGCGTGGAGGCGGTGGACTATCCGTCGCACAACGGTTCCAGGCTTTTTGCCAACACGCGCTACCGCGGGAACTCGAATCTCTACGAACGCCTGGAACGGGCCGGGTTGGTGGTATTCGGCCGTACCACGGCGCCGGAGGGCGGCGTCGGACCGGTTACCGAGGCGGCGGTTTACGGCGGGCCGACTCGTAATCCGTGGGCGTTGGACAGAACGCCGGGCGGGTCGTCCGGCGGTGCGGCCGCGGCCGTCGCCGCAGGGATCGTTCCCGCCGCGCACGGGTCCGACGGTGGCGGCTCGATTCGTATTCCGGCGTCCAGCTGCGGCTTGTTCGGGCTGAAGCCGACGAGGGGACGGTTGCCCGACGGACCCTTTGCGGGTGAAGGGTGGGCCGGCATGGCGATCGACGGTTTTCTAACGCGCACCGTTCGCGATACGGCGGCGTTACTCGACGCCGTCCAGGGACCGGACCTCGGCGCCCCGTACCACGCGCCGCCGCTTCGAGGGACGTTCACGGATGCGCTCGAACGTTCCCCGGGACGTTTGCGGGTAGCGGTGTCCACCGAATCGCCCGCGGGCGGCAGGGCACACGATGACTGCCGCCAGGGCGTCGAGAAAACCGCCCGGCTCCTGGAATCGCTGGGCCATCATGTCGAGGAGGCCGCGCCCGATGCAGACGCTCGCGCCATGATGAGGGCGTGGACCGTGATCGTCGCCTGCGGCACGGCGCTCTCGGTGCGCTCCAGGCTGGCATCGCTCGGTCGCCCGCTGGCGCCGGACGAACTCGAGCCCGTCGCCTTGGCGGCCTGTCGTTACGCCGAGTCGAAAAACGGCGCGGACTACCTTGAGGCAGTGGAGACAGTCCACGCGTTCGGTCGTCGCGTTGCTGCGTTCTTCGTCGACTACGACGTGCTGTTGACACCCACGCTCGCCGAGCCGCCCGCGCTGGTCGGCCGATTCGCACACCGTTTCGAGGACTTCGAGGCGTATCGTCTCGGTCCGGAAGGGGTGTTTCCGTACTCGCCCTACACGGCCGCGGCCAATGCCTCCGGGCAACCGGCCGCCTCGCTGCCGTTGCACTGGAACGCCGACAACCTGCCGATCGGGATGCACCTTGCCTGCGCCTTCGGTGAAGACGAACGGCTGGTTTCATTGTCGGCCCAGCTCGAGGCGGCATGCCCCTGGTTCCACCGCCGTCCCGAGCGAGAAAGTTTCGCATCCAACGCCACCGCGTAGCATTTAGCATGTCAGAAGCCGCCACAGTCGATACCGCGAATACCACCACGGCCGTCGACATCCGCGGGGTGAGCAAGATCTTCGGCGCCGGCAGCGACGCCTTCACCGCGCTGGATGACGTCTCGGTGGCCATCCGCGAGAACGAATTTTTCACGTTGCTCGGTCCGTCGGGATGCGGAAAGACCACGCTGCTGCGGTTGATCGCCGGCTTCGAGCACGCGACCCGTGGAACCGTGCTGCTCTACGGCGAGGACATCTCCGACCAGCCGCCATACGAGCGACCTGTAAACACCGTGTTCCAGAGTTATGCCTTGTTCCCGCATCTCACGGTGGCGCAGAACGTGTCGTTCGGACTGGAAATGCTGGGCAGGGAGAAGAGCGAGATCCGCGAGGCGGTGGATCGCATGCTCAAGCTGGTGCGCATGGAGCCCATGCGCAACCGTCGCACCGAGCAGATCTCCGGCGGTCAGCAGCAGCGCGTCGCACTGGCTCGCGCGCTGGCGCCGAGGCCCAAGGTGCTGCTGCTCGACGAGCCCCTGTCGGCCCTGGACCTAAAGCTTCGCAAGGAAATGCAGGGCGAGCTCAAGCGGCTGCAGCACGAAACCGGTATCACGTTCATATTCGTCACGCACGACCAGGAGGAGGCGCTGACCATGTCGGATCGCGTCGCCGTGATGAACGAGGGCCGCATACTGCAAGTCGGCTCCCCGCGCGAGATATACGACCGGCCCGGCGACCGGTTCGTCGCCAGCTTTATCGGCGAGATGAATTTTCTCGTGTCGAAGATCGAATCCGTGGAGTCCGACCGGGTGCGGGTCGTCTTTCCCGGCGGCGCCGCGGCGTTTGCCGAACGACCGAAAGACTTCGAGCCGGCCGGCGAGGTCACGCTGGCGGTTCGCCCCGAGTATGTTCGCATCGAGAACGCGGGCACGCCCGACACGCTGCCCGCGACGGTCACCGAGAAAGTCTACTTCGGCACGGACACCCACTACCATCTGCGGCTGCACGACGGCGCCGAACTGGTTTCCAGGCTGCAGAATGCCCGAGGCCGCGAGGACACGCACCCGGTGGGGGACCGGGTAGGGGTGCGGTGGGCCACGGGATCGGCGCAGATCCTGAAGGGCTGATGACCGCCGACGCCGTCAATCCGACCGAGACCGCGATCCGCGAGCGGCAGGTCCGGCGAAACTGGTTGCTGTGTGTGCCGGCTCTCGTGCTGCTGGTGTTCGCCGCTTCGGGCCCGCTGCTTATCGTGCTGGTGTATTCGTTTCTCGAACCGGGCGACTACAGCGGCGTGATCTGGAAATTTTCCACCGAGGGGTGGTTCCAGGTGGTGTTCAGTCGGGACATCTTCGACGAAACCATATCCCTCGCCGATGCTCACCTGTCCATCATCTGGCGCTCGGCGTCACTATCCCTGGCTACCACCGCCCTGACGTTGTTGTTCGGATTTCCGACGGCCTACTTCATCGCCACGCGGCCCGAAAGTCATCGCGCCGCATGGTTGTTCCTGATCACCATACCGTTCTGGACCAACTTGTTGATTCGCACCTTCGCCATCATGGAAGTGGTGCGCAACGAGGGCATATTGAACTCCGCTCTCAAGGGGCTGGGCGTCATCGACGAGCCCATCCAGCTCCTGTATACCGAAACCGCCGTGTTGATCGGCATGGTCTACGTCTACCTGCCGCTCATGGTCCTGCCGCTCTACGCGGCCATGGAACGGCTCGACTTCCGCCTCGTCGAGGCGGCCTACGACCTGTACGCTACGCGCCTCAGGGTGCTGCGCCGGGTGATCATCCCACTGGTCAAGCCGGGAATCGTGGCGGGATCGATTCTCGTGTTCGTGCCGTCCCTGGGCGCCTACGTGACGCCGCGCGTACTCGGCGGCGGCAAGAACATGATGCTCGGCAACCTTATCGAGCTGCAGTTCGGCCAGGGCCGCAATTGGCCGCTGGGCGCGGCGCTGTCCCTCACGCTGCTGGTCATCGTCACGGTGGCACTCCTTTTCTACGTTCGCAACGTGAGCAGGGGCTCGCGATATGGCTGAACCCGCTGCGCAGGCGAGACGCGGGCGGCGCTTCTCGGTCAAGAACCTGCCGGGCGTCACGGGCATGGCGATGCTTTGCTTCGTGCTCCTGTACGCGCCCATCGTCACCCTGGTGACGTACTCGTTCAACGCCGGCGAATCCATTGCGCTCTGGGAGGGGTTTTCCTGGCGCTGGTACGCGGCGGCCTGGGAGAACGACACCGTCCAGGAGGCGGCCGTGCGCTCGTTCGTCGTGGCGCTGTTCGCCTCCGCGATCTCCACCACGCTCGCCACCATGGCCGCGCTGGGCACCACCCGCACCGGACCGTTCCCGGGGCGCACCGCGATTTACGTGCTCATCAACCAGCCGCTGATGGTGCCGGAAATCGTGACCGCCGTCGCGCTGCTGATATTCTTCGCTTCGATCAAGGTGGCGACCGGGTACAGCGGCCTGGCGTACCTGATTGCGGCTCACTCGGCCTTCTGCGTTCCCTTCGCCTACCTGCCCATCCGCGCGCGGCTCGAGGGCATGGACCCGACGCTGGAGCTGGCCGCCGCAGACCTGTATGCATCGGACTGGATGGCCTTTAGTCGCGTCACGCTGCCGCTACTGACCCCGGGCATCGTCGCCGGCGCCATGCTGGCGTTCGTCATCTCCCTGGACGACGTCGTCATCACCGAGTTCGTCAAGTCCGCCGGCCAGGACACGCTGCCGACCTACATGCTCGGGCAGCTCAGGCGGGCGATATCGCCGGAAGTCAACGCCATCTCCACGGCGCTGCTGGCCATCACGGTGGTCCTGCTGACGGCATTCTTCCTGCTCAGCCGCAAGCGCAGGGTTGACGGCGAGTAGAGGGGCCGAAGAGCCCTGGAATCGGCCAATTTTCGCCGCCAAAACCGGGGCAGGGGCTTGCCAATCGCGAAATCTCGTGTATCCTTGCCGGCTCGAAAAATTGCACGCGCCCGTAGCTCAGTTGGATAGAGTACCTGGCTACGAACCAGGTGGTCGGAGGTTCGAATCCTTCCGGGCGCGCCAGTCCTGAAAAGAAATCAAAAGGATAGAGCGATCTCGTTCACGGATTGAACACCCTCCGCCTATTGAAAACGACGTGTAGCGCGACGTAAGTCGTTGATGCGCCATGGACGCGGGTCGTTGAGTACCTGGGTAGCGCACAGATGTTCGACTCGAGTCGGCCGGTTGAACTCACTAACAATGACGGCTTACAACTTAATAGCGGTAATACTTGTTAAACGAATTCACTCCAACTGTCGGCCGAACCAGGACGTTCAAAGATGGTGACCGCTTTCGTACCATTGAAAATCCGGATTTCCTCTTGTTCTCAACCTCCAATACACCCCAAGGTCGCCGACGTCAGGTAACTGGAGCAAATTTCGCCAGGCAGGTCAATCGACAGGATAAAAGTCAACAGGGTCCGAAAAGCGTCCGATACACCTGTTCTGCACTTTCTATCACCGCGAAACGACTTTTAGGAACATCTCGGATCTCAGGACGCTCAGCTTTCACTCCTTCAGCGTTGGCTTTCGTGTGGCGTGATACGCGAAAATCTTCGAGGCTTGGAAGTTGCTCTCGAGGTTTCCCTCCGAAGTACAAGAACGGACCGAGATCAAGGGCCACTTCGTTGAAGTAGATCCAAAGTACGCAGCCGGAAGGTTTTTCTGCCAAGGCGGTATGGACTTTTTGCTTTGCAGCGGTTCAAGAAGGACATTGCCGACCGTCTTGGGGTGCACCCCAAGACGGTCGGGCGCGCCCTCAAGCGGGGCGGTCCGCCGTCGCGTAGCCGCAAGCGCGAACGCTTCGCCAAGTTGAAGCCGTATAGGGCGCGGATCGACGCACTGCTTACCGAAGGGGTGTGGAACGCCACGGTGATTTACCGGGAGATACAGGCGCTGGGTTATACCGGCAAGGACACGGTGCTGCGGGACTACATCCGGCCGAAGCGGGTGTTGCGCCCGTCGCGTGCGACGGTACGGTTCGAGACGGATCCCGGCGAGCAACTGCAGCACGACTGGGGCGAGATCGTCGTACCGGTGTCCGGTGAGGACACCAGGGTATACATCGCAGTCAACGTGCTGGGCTATTCCCGCCGCTTGCATGTCTTCGCCGCGCCGCGCTGTGACGCCGAGCATACCTACGAGAGCCTGGTGCAGCGTTTGCCTGGTTCGGCGGCGCGACGCGCACCGTCTGGGTCGACAACCAGAAGTCGGCGGTATTAGCGCACCGCCCTGGGGCCGTGCGCTTCAACGAGCGGTTCCAGGGGCTGGCGCGCCACTACGGTTTCCGGCCGAAGGCCTGCCGGCCCTATCGGGCCCGCACCAAGGGCAAGGTGGAACGGATGGTGGGTTACGTCAAGCAGCACTTCTTCCAGCGCTACCGCGCCTTCGAGAGCCTGGCGCACCTGAACCAGCTGCTCGAGGCCTGGCTCGTCGAAGAGGCGGATCAGCGGGTTCACGGCACCGTGCACGAGGTGGTCGCCGCCCGCTTTGCGCGCGAGCGACCCCATTTGAACCCGCTGCCCGTGCACCGGTTCGATACGCGCTACGTCCAGACCCGGGTGGTCGGCTGGGATGCCTACGTCGATGTGCGGGGGAACCGCTACTCGGTACCAGCGGCCTGTTGCGGCCAGAGCGTGACCTGCCTGATCAGCCTGGACGGGGAGCTGACCGTCCGTCAGGGCTCCCGGGAGGTGGCCCGGCATCGTCTGGCGCCGGCGACGGCGGGATGGCAGACGGTCCGCGAACACCACCAGCGCTTGTGGGCCCAGGTGGCGGTCGAGGCGCGGGCACTGTCGATCTATGAGGAGGTGGCCAATGCAGCTGGATAACCTGTTTAGCGCGCTGAAGCTCGATCACCTCGCCGCCCAGTGCGATGCCATCCTCGAACAGGCGGCGAAAAAGGATCTCGGCTACCGGGAGGTGCTGACCGAGGCGCTAGCCTGCGAGTGGGCCGGGCGCAAGCAGAGGGGCACCGAATCGCGCCTCTCCCAGGCCCGACTGCCCTGGATCAAGACCCTGGAGCAGTTCGATCTCGCCTTCCAGCCTTCCATCGACCGCAAGGTGATCCGCGACCTCTCCTCCTTAAGCTTCGTCGGACGCGCGGAAAACGTGGTACTGCTGGGACCTCCGGGAGTCGGCAAGACCCACCCGGCCATCGCCCTGGCGATCAAGGCCGCCGAGGCCGGGAACCGGATCCTGTTCCTGACCCTTGAGCAACTCATGACCAAGCTCTCGCGGGCCCGGCAGGAGAACCGACTGGAACGCCAGTTGCAGCAGTTGACCTATCCGAAACTCCTGGTCCTCGACGAGATCGGCTACCTGCCGCTCTCCCGCGACGAAGCCAGCCTGTTCTTCCGCCTGGTCGCCAGGCGATACGAGAAGGCCTCGATGATCCTGACCAGCAACAAGAGCTACGTCGACTGGGGAGAGATCTTCGGCGACACCGTGCTGGCCACAGCCATCCTCGATCGCCTGCTTCACCACGCCACCACCATCAACATCAAGGGCGAAAGCTACCGGCTCAAGGAGAAACGAAAGGCCGGACTACTCAATGAACCCGAAGTACCTGCGGAGGAAACGGCCAATCAGGGCTAGCCTCCCAACAAAGACACTTCAACCGACGATCAGGGGACATCTTATCCCGGCAAAAAACGAACATCGATGCTCGGCGTTGACGAAAACTATCTTTGTTCCGGTAGAACCGGAGGAAGTCATCCGGGCTGAGACCGTTCAGCGAGCCGTGCGGCCTGAGTTCGTTGTACTCGCTTCGCCAGTGTTCGGTGACCACGCGATGGTCCCTGGCCTCCAAGGCCAGGAAGAGCTCGTTCGCAAAGGCGATGGCTTTGTCCAACCCTGTCTGGGTGACGGTGAGGTCGACGAGCAGCTTTTTCGCTGGCTTGAGGGACTTGCCGTGCCAGGAGAGGCGGCCGGCCTCGAACAGCGGTTTGGCTCCGCCTACCAGCGGATGTCGGTCGGGCAGTTGTCGCTGTGCTGTGCGCTTCCGCCGAGGCTGCTGGTCGCGCGGCTTCGGGAGGGACCGGGCCCGCTTCGGTAGGGCTCCGTCCCGCGTCCACTTGAGCCGGTCCCCCGGACGCGGTACGTCTAGCAGCGTGCAGACGCGTGCCATGTAGTTCAACGAGACGCCGAACCGGGCCGCCACCCGGAGCATGGCTGGGACCAGACCATCCCGTACAGTGTTTCTCAACTGACCGGGCCGCCGTCGGTTGCATCCGGCGACGCCGATGCCTGCGTTGTGTCTTGTTCCACTGTCACAATGCGCGACTGACCCCACATCCGCCCGCCAGCGCTCATTAAGGTGGCGCACTGCGCGGATTGATGATACAAATCCTCGGTACACAGGGTCTATACGTCGAGTATTTGTATCAATGGTAAAGCCCCGAACGCAGCGTGAGCTCGCCCAAACCCTGCTGAAGAAGCAGGGAATCATGCGCCTGCTCGAGCTGCGCGAGGCCGGCGTGACAGCGGCGACAATGAGTCGTATGGAGCGGGCCGGTGAGGTTATCCGCCTGTCGCGGGGCGTCTATCAGCTGCCAGATGCCGACCTGGACCCCAATCACAGCCTGGCGGAGGCCGCGAAGCGGGTACCCAAAGGCATCGTGTGTCTCGTCTCGGCTCTGGCATTCCATGGCCTGACCGACCAGCTACCGCCGAAAGTCTGGATGGCGATCGGACCCAAGGACTGGGCGCCGCAGCACAGCGGTACGGGCATCCGCATTGTGCGTTTCACAGACAGCCTGCTGAGGGAGGGCATCGAGACGCACGTGATCGAAGGCGTGTCGGTGAAAGTCTTCGGCGTGGCCAAGACGGTGGCAGATTGCTTCCGACATCGCGGCAAAGTGGGCCTGTCCGTCGCGGTCGAGGGGCTCCAGGAGGCGCTGAGGCAACGCAAGGCGACTCCGGCGGAAATCGCTCGTCAAGCCGAGAAGGGCGGGGTGTCCACAGTCGTGCGGCCGTATCTCGAGGCACTGACCGCCAATGCCTAGGGAGATCAAAAACGTCGGCGCCTCCGTTCGGGCGCGTCTGCAGAATCTCTCCCGGGAAACGGGACAGAGTTTCGAGCTGATACTCACCCGCTATGCGTTGGAACGCCTGCTTTACCGTCTCAGCACGTCGGCCTTCTCGGACCGATTCGTGCTCAAGGGCGCGATGCTGCTGACGAGCTGGTTCACGGACCCACACCGTGCTACGCGTGATCTCGACCTGTTGGGGTTCGGCGATCCAAGCCCGGAGGCGGTGGTCGCAGCATTCCGGGAGATTCTCTCGATCGACGTCGACGATGGCGTCGAATTCGAGTCGAACGCGGTACGTGTCGACCAGATCCGGGAGGAGCTCGAGTACGGCGGACTGCGGCTGCGCACGACCGCATCGATCAGTGGTTCCCGTATCGCTGTAACAGTCGACGTCGCATTCGGAGACGCGTTGGAGCCGGGTGCCGAGGTCATCGACTACCCGTGCATGCTGGACCTTCCCGCACCTCGCCTGCGCGCGTACGCCCGCGAAACGGTGATTGCCGAGAAATTCCAGGCCATGGTGGCGCTTGGGCGCGTGAACAGCCGGATGAAGGACTTCTATGACATCTGGCTCCTCAGCCAGTCGTTTCCGTTCGACGACGACCGACTGGCACGCGCAATCGCCGCGACCTTCGAACGGCGCGAGACCGCGGTCCCGGTCGACCGACCGGATACGCTTACCCCTGCATTCGCCGAGGATAAGCAGAAGCAGCGTCAGTGGAACGCTATTCTGGACAACGTGGCGCTTCGTCCCGGCAGCCTGCCTGAGGTGATCGAAGGTGTTGCCGGATTCATCATGCCTCACGCGATCGCGGCAGCGAAGATCGGCGGGAGCTCTTGACGCCATCGGATCCGAGCCGCCTCATTGCCGCACTTGCCCGAGAACGAATCAATTTCGATCTGAAAACGCTCGACCTGTGCTTTCTTGCCGGCCTTTACCTGCGAGCCGACCGGGCGTCGCTCGCGTCTTTCGAAGAGGACGTGCTGATCGACATGTTCGAGCAGGTATGCGACGTGGTGGATCCGGGCGCAGAGCGCCCACGCAAGCGTGCGACCCACGCCATCCAACGGCTCCGCGACCAGCGCATGCTGGCTCGGGTGGACGGCGCCGGCATCGTTCGATCCGGTGAGTACACGCTGACCCGACTGGCGGCCGCGGTCGTCGAGTACTTCCTCGCCGATGAAGCACTCACACGCGAGAGCTTGACCCTGCTCACGGGCACGCTTCGGGCTCAGCTTGCCGAGATCCTCGCGGCGGCCAGGCGTGCTGACACCGAGGACGCCTGGCGGGAGCATGTGGTGGCTCCCCTGCGGATAACCGTTGGAGATCTCGTTGGCGGCATTGAGCGCCGGCAGCGGGGACTCGATTCACAACAGGAAGAGGTGCAGGCAGAGATCGCCAAACTCCTGCAGGTGGATTGGTTCGGCGCCGTCGATCGATGCCAGTCGCTGCTCGACACGACTACCAATACGCTGCGGGAACTCAACGAGGTCCTGCTCCGCGACACCCATCACTTCGTCGCGCTGCTGCAAGAGATTCAGGCCTTGGCTTCCGAGGCGGAGCAGGCCGAGCCCGAAGAGGCGGTGCAACGCGTCATCGAGCACGTCGATCGCATAGCGGCCTGGGGCGGCGCCCGGCAGCGCGCGTGGTCGGAGTATTACCAATACGTTCATCGCTATCTTCGCGATGTCGTACGCCTCGACCCCGACCGAGCGTTGAGTCAGCGGCTGCGCGAGCAGGTCGCGAACTGGCCGTCGACACCGTTCCACTTGCTCGTGGCGGCGGCACCCTCAATCCGGCTGCTCCGTCCCCTCGAATCACGTGCCCCGCGCCCCGCTGTCATGAGGCCACGTACGGACCGGGAGGGCTCGCCCGATCTTGTCGATCGGGAAGATGCCGGCCTGAACATCGAGACATTGGTGGAAGGCGCGCTGGCCACAGGCGCTCGATCCTTGGCCGAGGTGACCGAGTGGGTGCTACCGCAGTTTCCCGCTGATCTTCGTTACGCTGTCACAGGCCGGGTGGCCGCCGTGCTCGCGCGCATCACCCGGACACGCAGCGCGTTTGAGCGTCCGTGGCGTACCGTTGCGCCACGCCTGGAAGTGGAGGACTGGGAGCTGCCGAGGGAGGGAGAGCGACGGTGACCACCTCCTGCTTTCAGTCCCTAGAAGAGGCTATCAGCGACGAGCACTTTCCCGAGGTGGACCTGGCCCTTCGTCGCGGTCGGCATGTCGGACGCGACGACGGCACCGCCTATGACTACCTCGTCGATGCCCTCGACCACCTCGAGCCTTTCTATCGGCGGTTCGGCTGTGAGCTGATGCAGCGGGCGGACGGGTACTTCTACCTCCTACCCTCGGGGGATCGGCTCGGCCGTCGCCAGTTGACGGCTGGTGAGATGCTCGTCGGCCAGACCCTCGCGCTGATGTACCTGGATCCCGCCACCTTGCAGCACGGGGGCATGGTCCAGCGCGAGACGCTTCTGCAGAGGCTCTCGGGGTTATTGGGGACGGAGACGCTGGTCCGTACCCTCAATCCACGGCGCAGGAAGTTCGACGAACGGATAGCCGCCGAGACCGTCCGCACCAAGGGCGCTGAGGCCCTTCG
>JAUIEZ010000185.1 GCA_030429665.1 Gammaproteobacteria bacterium
CCATGCGGTAGAGCATCTTGAGGGTCAACTCGCTCATCAACCAGGTGTTCTCTACCGCGCGACCCAACGACTGCAGGGGACCGAGCTCGACGCTCGCGAGATAGTCGGAAGCCGGCGACGCGCCGCCCGGCGATATTCCGATGCGCCCGACTTGTCGCCCATCCACCTCGGTCGCCGCCGGGGTGATCCGTACTTCAAGGCGCTCGCCGTCGCGCTCGATGCCAAACGAGAGCGGTTGTTCCGCATTGGGCATCACCACCTCGACGAGTTCGCGCCACGTCGAAACCGCCTCGCCGTCGATGCTCACGATACGATCCCCGTCGCGCAACCCCGCGACCTGCGCCGGCGAACCGCCGACCACGTCACCCACCACCGCTTCGAGTTGCGGCAGACGGGGACTCATTCCCATGATGCGCTCAATCCCCGCCGGCGACAAAGCATCGGAGACATCGCCGTCGAGCGCAATTTCCGCGATGATCCGCTCGCCGTTTTCCCGCCTCGCCTCGTAGACCACGCTTTCGCCGTCCAGCAAACGGTCCATCAGGTAGAGTCGATGTTCCCCCCATGTCTGGGTTCGGCGACCATCGATGCTTACCACGGTATCGCCGCTTCGCAAGCCGGCCTGGTGCGCCACCGAATCCTCGACGACGTCGCCAACCACCGGCCGCACGCCGTCGACGCCGATCATGAAGATCGCCCAGTAAGCGACAATGGCGAACAGAAAATTGAAGGCGGGTCCGGCAACCACCACCGCGGTGCGAACCCATAACGGCTTTCGGTTGAACGCGCGATGCCGCTCGGTCGCGTCCACCTCCCCCTCGGATTCGTCGAGCATGCGCACGTAACCGCCAAGCGGGATCATGGCCACGGCATACTCGGTGTCGTCGCGCCGGCCGCGCCAAGACCAAAGCGAGCGTCCGAATCCCACCGAGAACTTGAGCACCTTGACGCCGAGCGTGCGCGCCACCCAGAAGTGACCGAACTCGTGCACCGTGACCAGGATGCCGATCGCGAGCACGAAACCGAATACGCTGGTGAGAAAGTCCATCGGGACTACCGTGCCAACCGTCCGGTCACGAGCTCGCGAGCAGCCTCGCGCGCCGCATTATCGACCCGCAGTACGCCTTCCAACGTCGATTCATGGGGCATGTCAACGCGTTGAAGCGTCGATTCGATGATTGTAGGGATTTGATCGAACGCAAGCCGGCCTTCAAGAAACGCATCGACCGCGACCTCGTTGGCGGCGTTGAGAACGATCGGCGCGATGCCGCCGATTCGTGCCGCATCACGGGCGAGACGCAGGCACGGAAAACGGACTTCGTCAGGCGGCTCGAAATCGAGATGAATCATGGTGCCAAAATCCAGGGACGCGGCCCCCGAGTCAATCCTATCGGGCCAACCCAGGCCGTGGGCTATGGGAATCCGCATATCGGGTGCACCCATTTGCGCGATCACAGACCCGTCAACATATTCTACCATCGAATGAATCGTGCTCTGCGGATGGATTACGACACCGACATCGTCGCTGTTCATGCCGAACAGCACGCACGCCTCGATAAGTTCAAGGCCCTTGTTCATCAGCGTAGCGGAATCCACGGAGATCTTCGGGCCCATCGACCAGTTCGGATGGGCGACGGCCTCGGCCGGCGTGACATCGGCCAGGCGGGAAGCATCCAGCGTCCGGAAGGGTCCGCCCGACGCGGTCAACAGCAGCCGCTTGACGCCGCCGCCCGTGCAGTCGGTTGATCCGTCGGGCAGGCACTGAAAAATGGCGTTGTGCTCGCTGTCGAGGGGAATGATAGTAGCTCCGCTGCGCGCGGCGCGTTCCATGATGACTGCGCCCATCATGACCAGCGGTTCCTTGTTAGCGACCAGCACCCGCCTTCGACCTTCGACTGCCGCCAGCGTGGGGAGCAGGCCGGCCGCGCCGACAATGCCGGTTACCACGACATCGGCGTGCTCATGGCTCGCGACGAATGAAAGACCTTGCGATCCGTGCAGCACATTCGTCGGCACGCCGAGATCCCGAAAGCGCCGGGAAAGCGCCGCGGCGGACGCGGCGTCGTCCGTGACGGCGTAGCCGGGCCGGAAACGAACACACTGCTCGAACAACTTGTCGAGCCGGGTCTTCCCGCTCAGCGCGAAAACCTGGAACCGCGCCGGATGACGGGCGATGACGTCCAGGGTGTTGTCGCCGATGGATCCGGTCGAGCCGAGCACGGTGACCCGTTCCGGCCCGACATCCGGGTGGCGGCGCTGGTCGCTTGCATCGATGCCGGTCATGGACAGTATAACCGCTTGATTACCAGAGGGTTTCCGTGGCCGCGGTCTGGAACAGCCATACCGCCAGGGCGAAAAACGGCGCTGCGGCGAGAATGGCATCGATACGGTCCAGCAGCCCGCCGTGACCCGGCAGCAGTTGACTGCTGTCCTTGACGCCGGCCATGCGTTTGAGCAGGCTCTCGGTCAAGTCTCCGAGCACCGAAAACGCCGCGGTGCCCACGCAGACGCCGATCCAGACCGGTGCCGTGGTCGGCACGCCAGGCGGAAACAGCCATATCGCGCCGACCCCGGCCGCGGCTGCGCACGCCACGCCGCCGAACAGCCCTTCCCATGTCTTGCCGGGACTGACGCGCGGCGCCAGTTTGCGGCGGCCCAGCTTGCGCCCCACGAAGTACGCGCCGATATCGGCCGACCACACCAGCACCAGGAGCATCCACAGATAGGCGCCGCTTTCACCGGCCCAACCGCGCAGTGCGACGATGGCCAGGTATGCCGGCACCAGGGCGACCACGCCGACGACCAGCGCCGATGCCGGAACGCCCGTGCGACCGCTCCAGCGCCGCATCAGCACCGGCGACAGGCACCACGCCGGCACGGCAACCGCCACCGCGGGCGCCACCGGCACATCCGTCACGAACAGAACCACGGCGAAGGCGCCGACACAGCACCCGAACGCAATGGCGCCGGCGCTGCCGGACGGCAGGCACAGCCGGCCCCATTCCCAGGCGGCGAGCGCCAACAGGAATGCCAGCGCAAGGGCGAACCATGTCGGAGGGAGCACGACGAAGACGACCAGGAAGACGCCGAGCATGGCCAGTGCCGTGACGATCCGGGTTTTCAGCACGACGTTTCCCGGATCGCAATTGGCGCCCTACAACCGGTTCCGTCCAGGGCGGGTCGGGGGGACATCCGGGTATCAGCGGCCGACGCTGACCTGCTCGCCAGTCTGCCCGAATCGACGCTGACGGCCTGCGAACGACTTGAGCGCGGCGTCAAGCTCGTCCTCGCCGAAATCCGGCCACAGGATATCGGTGAAATACAGTTCGGTGTATGCAAGCTGCCACAACAGGAAATTGCTGATTCGTGACTCGCCGCCGGTGCGAATGAACAGGTCGGGTTCGGGCATCCCGGTAGTGCTCAGGTAGCTGTTGACCAAGGCTTCGTCGATATCTTCGGCGCGAATCGTGCCGGCCGCCGCGTCCTCGCTAATGCGCCGCGCGGCCTGCGTGATATCCCACCGGCCACCGTAGTTTATCGCGATGGTCAAGTTGAGCTTGTTGTTGTGACAGGTAAGCTGCTGCGCGTTCTTGACCAGCAACTTGACGCGCGAGCCGAATCGCTCGAGGTCTCCGATGATTCGCAGGTTGACGCCGCCTTCATGCAGTTTGCGGATCTCGTTCTCCAGCGTCGAGATGAGTAACTCGACGAGAAATTCGACCTCGCTACGCGGCCGGCGCCAGTTTTCGCTGCTGAACGCGAACAACGTCAGGTGGGATATACCGCGCTCGCCGCAGGTGCGCACCATTTCGCGCACCACTTCGACGCCGCGACGATGCCCTGCGATACGCGGCAGGCCGCGATTGCGAGCCCAGCGGCCGTTACCGTCCATCACCACCGCGATGTGCCGCGGTATGGTTTCCTCGTTCACTGCAGACATCCTGCCCTTGCCTTCGACGATCGCCCGTCCGCCGCCGCATTGCAAGTGTCGAAATCGTCGGGCATCGATTTTTCGAACCGCACGTCAAGACCTCTCATCGACGACCCCGATTGGCGCCACGGTGGTCACGAGCTCAAATTTCCATTACCTCGTGTTCCTTTTCGGTCACCACCTCGTCCACCTCGGCGACGAACTGGTCGGTCAGTTCCTGGATACGATCGGCCGCGCGCTTCTCGTCGTCCTGGCTGATTTCCTTCTCCTTGACCAGTTCCTTGACGTGGTGCAGGGCGTCGCGGCGAATGTTTCGAATCGCGACCTTGCCGTTCTCTCCCTCCGAACGCACGACCTTGGTGATCTCGCGGCGTCGCTCCTCGGTCAGGGGCGGCAACGGAATTCGTATGACTTCGCCCGCGGTCACGGGATTCAGGCCCAGGTCCGATTCCAGGATAGCCTTCTCGATCACCGGTACCATACGTTTCTCCCATGGATTGATCGACAACGTACGCGCGTCCGCGACGCTGATCGTCGCAACCTGGTCCAGGGGGGTATGGGTACCGTAGTAGTCCACCGAGATGTGTTCGAGCAGCGCGGTCGACGCACGGCCGGTGCGCAGACGGGCGAGTTCGTGACGCACGCTTTCCACGGTCTTTTTCATCCGCGAACGGGCGTCCTTGTAGATGTCTTCTATCATTGTCGGTCTCACCTGATCTGTATCGGTGGATCAGCCATTGTGCCACGAAGTCCGCCGCCGGACGGCCAGCCTAGCTGATCAGCGTGCCTTCGTCGATGCCAAGGACCGCATTGCGCAGCGAGTTCTCGCGGTTGACGTCGAGCACCCGAATCGGGAGAGCCGCATCGCGACATAGGGTAAACGCGCTGGTATCCATGACCGCCAGGCGCTTGTCGATAACCTCGGCAAAACTTAGCGAAGTATAACGCTTTGCATGAGGGTTTTTCTCGGGGTCAGCGTCATAGACGCCATCGACGCGGGTGGCCTTGATGAGGATCTGGCAACCGCATTCGACGGCTCGCAGGCTGGCGGCTGTATCGGTGGTGAACAGGGGATTGCCGGTCCCGCCGCCGAGCACGACGACCTCGCCGCGCTCGAGGCTGGAGATCGCCTTGTCCACCGCGAACCCTTCCGCGATGCCGGAAACCGCGAACGCGGACAGCACCCGGGACACCGCGCCGGCGTCGCGCAGCGCGTGACCGAGCGCCAGGGCGTTCATGACCGTAGCCAGCATCCCGATGTGGTCTGCCGCCACGCGGTCGGCGCCCGGTAGACCCGACGCCATGCCGCGAAAAAAATTCCCCCCGCCAACCACGGCCGCCACCTGCACGCCCATCGCCGAGAGATCGGCAAGGTCGGCGGCCAGTCGCCTCAGCGTCATCGGGTCGAACCCTTCGCCGCGACGCCCCCCCAGGGACTCGCCGCTGAGTTTCAGCAGGATGCGCTTGAAGACGGGATTGTCGGCCACGGCGGCTGTTCGGCTCGTGCGGGTGATCAGTTACCCTTGGCCTGCGCCATTACCTCGGCAACGAAGTCGTCGCTTTTCTTCTCGATGCCTTCGCCCACCTCGAAGCGGGCAAATTCCAGCGTGCTGGCGCCGGCGGAGGACAGCAGTTTGCCCACGGTCTGGTCCGGATCCTTGACGAAGGGCTGCCCGACGAGGGTGCTTTCGGCAAGAAACTTGCGCATACGCCCCTCGACCATCTTTTCCATGATGTTCTCGGGCTTGCCGCTGGCCCTGGCCTGCTCGAGAAAAATGTCCCGTTCGCGAGCGAGGAGGTCGGCCGGCACGCCGCTCTCGTCCACGGAGACCGGACGCGATGCCGCCACGTGCATGGCGATGTCTCGGGCCAGGACCTCGTCACCCCCACGGTTGTGCACCAGGACGCCGATACGGCTGCCGTGAAGATAACCGGACAATGTCTCACCCTCGCCGGCGTTGAGAACGACGAAGCGGCGCACCGAGATGTTTTCACCGATCTTGCCGCCGACGAGCGCCTTGCGGACCGCTTCCACGCTTTCTCCACCATCGGTGAGCGGCATCTCCATGAGAGCCTCGACATCGGCCGGCTCGCTTTCGAGTATGCGCGCGGCCACGGCTTCGGCGAACTCGTTGAAGGCCTCGCCCTTGGCGACGAAATCCGTCTCCGAGTTGACTTCCAGCATTACCGCGCGCTTCCCGTCGGCGGAAAACCTGTGCACGATCGCGCCTTCGGCGGCCACCCGGCCGGATTTCTTGTCGGCACTCGCTGCACCCTTCTTGCGGAGGAGTTCGACTGCAGCCTCCTGGTCGCCGCCAGTTTCGGTCAGCGCCTTCTTGCACTCCATCATCCCCGCGCCGGTTCGCTCGCGGAGTTCCTTTACCATACTCGCTGTTACAGACATGGTCGAAATTGCCTCGAATTCGTGATTTGTGCCAGGCGGGCACACCGATACGGCGCGCCGCCGATCAGGCGGTCTTGTCTGCGCGCGACCGGGCGCTCCCGGCGCACCGCCGACATGGTCGGCGGCGCAAGGCGGCTCGATCGGTCGCGGCTCGAAGGGAGCGGCTCAGCCGGCCTGGGCGGACGGCTCGGTCTCGGCGCCCTCGGCAACGGGCTGCTCGCTGGCGCCCGCGTCCTCGACTTCCACGTAGTCGTCCACATCGCCCTCGATAGCGATCTGCGCCGACTGGCGGCCTTCGATGATGGCGTCGGCCGCGCCGCTCAGGTACAGCCGAATGGCCCGAATCGCATCGTCGTTGCCGGGAATGACGTAATCCACGCCGTCCGGCGAACTGTTGGAGTCCACCACGGCAACCACTGGCACGCCGAGCTTGTTGGCTTCCTTCACGGCAATGTATTCGTGGTCGACGTCGATAACGAACAACGCATCCGGCAGGTTGTTCATGTCGCCAATACCCGCCAGGGAGCGCTCGAGCTTCAGCCGCTCTCGCTCGAGGCGCAGCGCCTCCTTCTTCCCGAGACGCTGATATCCGCCGCTGGTCTTGAGCTCGTCGAGCTCCTTCATGCGCGCGACCGATTTGCGCACGGTCTTGAAATTGGTCAGCATGCCGCCCAACCAGCGATGGTTCACGTAGGGCGCGCCGCATCGTTCGGCATGCTCGCGTACCAGCTTGCTGGCCTGACGCTTGGTGCTCACGAACAGGATCGAGCCGCGATTCGA
The DNA here is from genome assembly GCA_030429665.1 of Gammaproteobacteria bacterium. Classification (GTDB taxonomy): domain Bacteria; phylum Pseudomonadota; class Gammaproteobacteria; order Arenicellales; family CAJQKF01; genus BQJD01. The sequence continues at coordinate 7,116 of JAUIEZ010000185.1, forward strand.
TGCCACCTTGCCCAGGTAGTTCATCGCCTCCTGGTATAACGGCAGGGTATGCTCGAGATTAATGATATGAATCTTGTTGCGGCTGCCGAAGATGTAGGGCTTCATCTTCGGGCACCAGTAGCGGGTCTGGTGGCCGAAGTGAACACCGGCCTCCAGCAGCGAACGCATGCTAAGTTCTGACATGAATTGTTTCTCCGTTCGGGTTGGTTTCCTGGCGCGACGCGATCGGCCGACCCTGTCGGGCACCCGGGCAGATCGAATGCGAATCGTCGCGCGCGAGATTGAAAATGCCAGCTGTCGCGGGCATATGTATCGGACGCGCCGCGAGCAGCGAGGCTGCGGTTCATCCTCGCGGGGAGGCCGAAGGCCCGCTCCCGCGGCGGCGCGCGATTGTAGCAAAACGACCGCGCCGACTCCAGCGAATCCGAAAAACGTCGCGGCACCGTGGGCTTTCGGCCCAAACCCTGTCGAAGATACGTTAATTTTCGGCCGCGGCGTGGGGTAAACTCCGGCCTCCTGCGCCGGGGATGCATCGGCCCTTACACTATCGTTACCAGTACTGTGGCACTTTCAATGACCATAAAGACTCCCGAAGAACTGGAGAAAATGCGCGTTTCCGGGCGCCTTGCAGCCAAGGTCCTGGACATGATCGAACCGCATGTCCAGCCAGGAATCACCACCGGCGAATTGGACCGGATCTGCCACGACTTCATCGTCAACGAGCTCGACGCCATCCCGGCACCGTTGAATTACAAGGGTTTCCCGAAATCCATTTGCACCTCGGTGAACCACGTCATCTGTCACGGAATTCCCGGCGACAAGAAGCTGAAGAACGGCGACATCATCAACATCGACATCACCGTCATCAAGGACGGTTACCACGGCGACACCAGCCGCATGTTCGCCGTCGGCAAGGCGCCGATTCGCGCCGCGCGGCTGATCGAGACCTGTTACGAGGCCATGAAACTCGGTATCGAGCAGGTACGCCCCGGCGCGCGGCTCGGCGACATCGGCCACGCCATCCAGACCCATGCCGAGGCGGCCGGTTTCTCGGTGGTC
>JAUIEZ010000186.1 GCA_030429665.1 Gammaproteobacteria bacterium
CATCGAGGAACTGGGCACTCACCGCAGTCGGCTCAACCCGTTGTGGTACGGCGGCGCGTTTGCCATCGGTGCCGTCGCCGGACTCGCCGGCGACCGATTCAACCTGGGGTTCGTGGCCGAGACCGAGCGCCAGGTGGTGGAACACCTGTCCGGCCACCTCGAGCGGCTGCCGGCCGGCGACGCTCGCAGCCGCGCGGTGGTCGAGCAGATGCGCGAAGACGAGGGGCAGCACGCGACCATGGCCGTCACCGCCGGCGCCGTCGAGTTGCCGTGGCCGGTGAAGCGCCTGATGAAGGCCGCCTCCAAGGTCATGACCTCCACCGCCCGTTACGTGTAGCGCCATGACACCGCCGGATCACGTGCGCATCGTCGAGGTCGGCCCGCGAGACGGACTGCAGAACGAAGCGGCCGAATTCACCACGGCCATCCGAACCGAACTCGTCCGCCGGCTGCTCGACTGCGGCTTCGGGAACATCGAGGCCGGCAGCTTCGTATCGCCGAAATGGGTGCCGAAAATGGCCGACACGGCCGAGGTGATGGCCGCCTTCGGTCCCGCCGAACGCGAGCGCCTGTCGGTGCTGGTACCCAATGTTCGCGGCATGGAGGGCGCCGTCGCCGCGAAGGCGCGAGAGGTGGCCATCTTTGGCGCCGCCTCGGAGGCTTTTTCACAGAAGAACATCAACTGTTCCATCCAGGAAAGCCTGGATCGCTTCCGCCCGGTTTGCGACATGGCCCGGGAACGCGACATACGCATCCGCGGCTACATCTCCTGTGTACTGGGCTGTCCGTACCAAGGGCACGTGGAGCCGGGCACCGTCGCCGACATCGCCGCCACCCTGTTCGACATGGGGTGCTACGAAGTGTCCCTCGGGGACACCATCGGCGTCGGCACGCCGTTGAAGGCCCGCGAAATGATCGAGGCCGTGGCCGCTGTCAGTCCGATGGAGCATCTCGCGGTGCATTTTCATGACACCTACGGCCAGGCCCTGGCCAACATTTACGCCGCACTGGAGAGCGGCATCCGCGCGATCGACAGCTCGGTCGCGGGTCTCGGCGGTTGCCCCTACGCGCCGGGAGCCGCCGGCAACGTGGCGACCGAGGACGTGATCTACATGCTCGACGGCATGGGTATCGATCACGGCATCGACTTCGAGCGGCTCATCGACACGGCCCGGTTCATCCTCGACTCGCTCGGCAAGTCCCCGGTCTCACGGGTCAGCGCCGCCAAGCTCGGTCGCTGCGCGGCATAGTCCCGGCGCGCCGCGGCGTGAATCCGGCTGCGCTTTCAGGCGCGTCCGGTCATCGCACACCAAAAGGACGCGCGCGTCCCGGCTTGTGCAAACATCGAAACGCGTGCCACGACGATGTCCCACGCGATGCCGGGGCCGCTATTGAAACGTCAACGCCGCTGGCGAGATCAGCACGTCGAACTGCTCGCACCAGATCACCGCGCTGCCGAAGCGCGACAGGTCGACGCCTTTCGGAATCGCGTAATTCTGGCTGCCGGCGAACGACTTCAGGCGCCCGAGATCGACGAACATGGTTTCCTCCACCGCGGTATCGGGCGTGACCTCCCCCTCGGGCACGAGATACACGTGGTACTTCGGCCCGGGCCCTACCTCGAAGTCGGCCTCGATGTGCAACAAGTCGTCGTAGACGGTAACTCCGCCTCGGCCGTAGTGCACTGGATCGGATGGATTGGCGTGAATGAACCGGCCCTGCGCAAGCACGTCGGCCGCCACCTTGCCGCTCACCGTTTCGTTGACCTGCGGAGGAGGAAACAGGTAGGGGAAGAAGAAGATGCCGCCCGCGAACCCGGCGAATCCGCCGAGACACAGGCCGATGAACAGTCCGGCGAAAAGCTTTTTCACGATCCGATTCCCTCTCTGCCCGTGGAATTCCGCCGCCCGACCGGGCGGTTACGACGACAAGTCTGTGGGCAGGCGGTGAGAAGCGCAAGCCCGGCGCCGGCGGCCCGGATGGGTCAGCCGGATCGGCGCGCTACAGCCACGCCAATTCGTAGGGGTAGCTGGACAGGCGCTCGGCGCCGTGATCGGTGATCAACACCTGTTCCTCGAGCTTCACGCCTTCGCGTCCGCCCTCGATACCGATATAGGACTCCACGCACAACGTCATGCCCGGCTCGATCACGCCCGGATAACCTCTCGCGAGATAGTCCTCGGCGTGCTTGATGCTGGGATACTCGTCGGCCAGGCCGACACCGTGGATCAGGGAGCTGTAGCGATTGGCGCGGTAGCGATCCGGAATCGGCCAGGCACGACGGCTCATGTCCTCGAACGTCATGCCCGGCGCCAGTTTCGAGATATTGGTTTCGATCTGCTCGTACGCGTCGGCGTAGAGACGACGCTGCTCGTCCGAGGGCATGCCGTCGCCACACCGCCAGGTACGTGAAATGTCCGCGCAGTATCCGTAGGGACCGATCAGGTCGGTGTCGAAGCTGACCAGGTCGCCGTCCTCGATGACACGCATGGAGCACTCGCGAAACCAGGGGTTGGTACGCGGCCCGGAACTCAGAAGCCGCGTTTCGATCCATTCGCCCCCACGCTCGATGTTGACCTGGTGCAGGCGGGACCACAGCGCGTTTTCGGTGACTCCGGGCTCGAGCGTCTCGCGCATGGCGCGCATACCCGCCTCGCAGGCGTCGATGGCGGCACGCATCAGGGCAATTTCGCCGTCCGACTTGACCGCCCGCGCCCGTTCCATGATCCCCTGCCCCTCGACCAGTTCGATCCCGACGCGGCGCAGCGCGTCGCAACCCAGGTGCGAAAGCCGATCGATACCGAGCCGCCGGTTCGCGCCGCCGCTCGCCCGGACCAGGTCGCCAACCTCGCTCCCGAAGCGGTCGGCGAACTCGGCGCCGCGCTCTCCCGCGGTAAAAAAGTAAAAGGACGGCATGCGCCGATACTCGTCGACGGTTCCGAGCCCTTCGGCGAGGTGCGGCTGGTTGCCGTAATCGAACAACACCACCGGACCGTCGGTGGCGACGAACGCGCACCGCGTCTCGTAGTGGGCGCACCAGATCTGCATGTTGGTGGCGTCGGTCGCATAGCGCGTATTGACCGGATCGAACAACAGGACGCCGGCGCAGTCGCGGCGTCGCAGCTGCTCGCGAATCCGGGAAAGGCGGTAGCGCCGCACCGCGTCGAGGTCGGTTGGCGGCTCGCTGAACTCCATGGCGCCGTGTTGGCGGGACGACGCTTCGTTCCGGCTGTCTTGCATGCGTTCTCCGATACGCGTTTATGGGTGGCGTCACGATAGATTCCGGACCGGTCCGCGGCTGTTCGTCCGGCGACGGTTATTGTTCGCCGATGGGCTAGGCGCCGGTGACAGCCTGCCAGCCGCGATGCAACACGTGCCTATCGGGACAAGTTGCATTATGATCGAGGCCATGAATGCACCGATTGCCACGCACCTGGCCGCCACCAGCCGCCTCGACCAGATTAACGACGACGACCCCGGCTTCGGCGATATCTTCAGCGATCACATGTTCCAGGTCGACTATCGCGACGGCGCGTGGCGCGACCCGAGAATCGTTCCCTACGGCCCTTTCGAAATCGAGCCGGGCGCCCTGTGCCTGCACTACGGCCAGGCCGTGTTCGAGGGGCTGAAGGCGTTCCTGGGCGATGACGGCGTGGTGCGCGTTTTCCGGCCGGATCGCAACGCCGCGCGGCTGGTCGAATCGTGCCGGCGGCTGTGCATACCCGAGATCGACCCCGGCGTCTTCCTGCGCGCCATCGACGAGCTGGTGCGCGTGGACCGACGGTGGATTCCCGCCAGGCGCGGCCGCGCCTTGTACATTCGGCCGCTGATCGTCGCCACCGAGGCGAACCTGAACGTGCGGCCGGCGCGCGAATATCGCTTTTTCATCATGACGTCGCCGGTGCGCGAGTACTTCACGGGCAACACGGTGCACCTGAAGGCGGAGCGACGCTACACCCGTGCCGCCCCCGGCGGCATGGGATTCGCCAAGACTGCCGGCAACTACGCCGCCTCCCTGCTGCCCGGCGCCGAGAGCCAAAGCCAGGGACACGACCAGGTGCTGTGGCTGGACGGCGTGTCGCACCGCCATGTCGAGGAAGTCGGCCAGATGAACATCTTCTTCAAGGTGGCCGGCAAGGTGCTCACCCCGGACCTGCGCGGCACCATTCTTCCGGGCGTTACCCGCGAAAGCGTGCTGACCTTGTTGCAGGAAGACGGCGTGGAGTGCGAGGCCCGGCGTATCGATATCGAGGAGATTCTCCGCGCCGCCGACGAGGGCACGCTGGAGGAAGCGTTCGGTGCCGGAACCGCGGCGGTCATCGTGCCGGTGGGCCGAATCAGCGTCGACGACAGGACCATCGAGATCAATAGCGCCCGCCCCGGCCCCCTCGCCCTGGACCTGTATCGCCGAATCGTCGACATCCAGCGAGGCGATGTGCCGGACGACCACGGCTGGAATCGGATCGTCCGCTAGAACCGGCTTTAATTCGCCTATCGAAAACTTTATGGCGGGCGCATTGTTCGGTTGCGAACGCGTGCAGGGACCGGTCACGATATAATTCGACGTCGACGCGGCGCGCAAAACCATGGTCGCCGCGCAAGAAAAACGCCGGCCACGACCGCACGATGTCCGGCACACGCCGCCACTGCGGGAGACTTCGAGGAGCAAGCCTTGGCGAATCCGGACGAATCGAGAACGGCCGTCTCCGGCCCAACCCTTGCATTCGGTCCGTTCGACACGCGAAAGATCATCGCCGCATTCGCGTTTCTCGCTCTCGCGCTGTATCTCGCTTCCCTGTCACCGGCCGTGGAAGTCGCGTGGGTGGTCGGCATACTCCTGCTGACGATCTACCTGTTCGCCTTCGAGATCGTCGGCGTCGACGTCGCCGCCATCACCATCATGGTATTGCTGGGGCTGACCGGATTGTTCGCTCCGCTCATGGGGCTCGAGGAAGCGCTGGTTGACCCCGATCACCTGTTCCGGGGATTTGCCTCCAACGCCGTCATCTCCATCATGGCCGTGATGATCATCGGCGCCGGTCTCGACAAGACCGGCGTCATGACGCAGGTCGCCTCGTTTATTCTCGCCATCGGCGGCAAGACGGAATCGCGAATTATCCCGATCATTTCGGGAACGGTCGCCGTCATATCCTCGTTCATGCAGAACGTCGGCGCGGCGGCGCTCTTCCTGCCCGTGGTCTCGCGCATCTGCGCGCGTACCAACCTGCCGCTGTCCAGACTGCTCATGCCGATGGGTTTTTGCGCCATTCTCGGCGGCACGGTGACGATGGTCGGCTCGAGTCCGTTGATCCTGCTCAACGACCTGATTCTAACGGCGAACCGATCGATTTCGGACGAGCACACCATGGATACGTGGTCGCTCTTCTCGGTCACGCCCGTGGGACTGGCCCTGGTCGGCACCGGCATCGCCTATTTCGTCGTCGCCGGAAGGTACGTGCTGCCGGAGTTCAAGACCGGCGGCGCATCGAGTCCGACCAGCACCATGCACTATTTCAAGACCGTCTACGGGCTGGACTACGAACTGTTCGAAGTCAACGTCCCAGCGGGCAGCGACCTGGTCGGAAAGCACCTTGGCGAGATCGAGACATCCGAACGCATCCGGGTCATTGCCGCCCAGGCCGGCGGCGACGTGCGTATCGGCCCCGGCGGTCTCTCGCGCGATACCGGCATCTCCGCCGGCACGTCGCTTGGCATCCTGGCATCGCCCTCGAACCTCCTCGCCTTCGTGGAGAAGTTCAAGCTCGAACTGAAGACCCAGATCGACGTGTTCGCCGAATCCCTCTCCGCCACGCGCTCGGGTATCGCCGAGGTCGTCATTCGCCCGGGGTCGCAACTCATCGGCAAGAGCGCGCGCGACGTGTGGTTGCGCAAAACCTACGGCGTCGCCATGGTGGCGCTGCACCGCGACGCGCAAACGCTCCTGGAAGGCGAGGGAATCAGGAACATGCCGCTCAAGGCGGGCGACACGCTGGTCGTGCACACCACCTGGGACGCCCTTCACCGCCTCACCAAGGACCCCAACTTCGTCGTCGTCACCACGGAGTATCCTCACGAGGAGCTGCGCCCTAAGAAGGTGGGCTTTGCCGGTTTCTTCTTCGCCGTGGCCATCGTCATGGTGTTGTTCACCGACGTGCGGCTGTCCGTGGCGCTGCTGACGGGCGCGCTAGGCATGGTGCTTTCCGGCGTGTTGAAAATAGAGGAAGCGTACCGTTCCATCAGCTGGAAAACCGTGTTTCTGCTCGCCTCGCTCCTGCCGCTGGGCATGGCAGTGGAGACCAGCGGCACCGCCAGCTGGATCGCCGACCACGTTCTGGCCGTCGTCGGCGACATGCCCGGCTGGGTGATTCTCGGCGCGATCGCGACGCTGGCCACCTTTTTCACGCTCGTCATGTCCAACGTCGGCGCCACCGTGCTGCTCGTACCGCTCGTCGTCAACATCGCGATCGGCGTCGGCGACGACCCGGCGGTCTACGCGCTCACGGTCGCCTTGGCGACCAGCAATTCATTCCTCATCCCCACCCACCAGGTCAACGCGCTGATCATGGGTCCGGCCGGATACCGGGTGGTGGATTTCATGCGTGCCGGCGGCGTGATGACGGTGTTGTTTCTGGTCGTGTTGACCGCCATGGTAAACGTGGTTTATTGAGCTTCGTCACGGTGCGCGTTCAGCGTGCATTTAGAATCTCTCAGGTATCTTGACACCGTGTGGTACCGATCGCCGGCCGCGTGGGCCCATGGCTGGCGATCGTCAACTCCAGGCCCGAAATCGTAAGGATTCTCGTCATGTTATCGAAGTGGTTTATTCCCGCCGTCCTGTGCACGACCCTGGTGGTCGGCGGCTGTGCGACATCCTCGACCCCCGTCAACAAGGAAACCGCGGGCACCGGCGTCGGCGCGCTCGCCGGCGCGCTGCTCGGCTACGGCCTCGGCAAGGGTCATTCCGACAAGGAAGCCGCCATCGTGGTCGGCGCACTGCTGGGCGGTGTCGCGGGCAATCGACTGGGCGCGCGCTTGAACGAGGCGGACAGGATGATGGCCGGGCGTTCCCTGAGCGATACGCTCGAGTATAACAAGGTCGGCACGTCGAGCGATTGGCACAACCCGGATACGGGGCATGGCGGCTACTCCACGCCGACACGCACCTACACTCGCTCGGATGGCACGCCTTGCCGCGAGTTCACAACGGTAGTGAACGTCGGCGGAAAGAGCGAGGAGGCCTACGGCACGGCCTGTCGGCAGGCCGACGGATCCTGGAGGATCCAGCCCTAGAGCGCCCGGGCCGGATCTTCGACTCCGGCCTCGGCAAAGCCTCGGGCGCGTAGCGCGCACGACTCGCATACGCCGCAGGGCCGACCGTCTGGTGACGGGTCGTAGCAACTCAGTGTCAACGCGTAGTCCACGCCAAGGGACAGGCCGCGTTCAATGATCTGGGCCTTGTTGCAGTCGATCAGGGGCGTGTGAATCGTGATTCGAGAGCCGTCCTCGACACCCGCCCGGGTGGCGAGGTCGGCCATGGCCTGAAAGGCGCGAATATACTCCGGGCGACAATCCGGGTAACCGCTGTAGTCGAGGGCATTGACCCCGATGAAAACGTCGCTCGAACCCAGCACCTCGGCCCAGGCAAGGGCAAATGACAGGAATATCGTATTGCGTGCCGGCACGTAGGTAATCGGGATAGCGTCGCCCATCGTATCATCCGCGCGCGCCTTCGGAACGTCGATGTCGTCCGTCAGCGCCGAGCCGCCGATGGCGCGCAGGTCGATATCCACCACGATATGCGCCGCGGCGCCCAGTGCCGCGGCCACGCGTCGCGCCGACTCCAGCTCAACCGCATGCCGCTGACCGTAACGAAACGAAAGCGCGTGGCAGGCGTAACCCGCGTCGCGGGCGATGGCAAACACGGTGGCCGAATCGAGACCGCCGCTAAGTAGTACGACAGCCTTTTTCATCGCCCGCCCCGTGGCGGCGCGCATGGAATTGTCCGGTATTGATGCATCAAGAAAAAACCTTCCCCGTTCCAGGTTCGACACCTATAGCGGCGGCATCGCGCACACCAATTCGTACGGGTAACGTTCCGGC
>JAUIEZ010000020.1 GCA_030429665.1 Gammaproteobacteria bacterium
CCACTCGAGGGGATCCACGGCGTCGCCGCCGCGCCGGATCTCGAAATACACCCCCGTCCTTGCGCGACCGCCGGTGCTACCGGCCTTGGCGATGGTCGTGCCCGCCGCGACGGCGGCTCCGATCGGATAAAGTAACCGACTATTGTATCCGTACAGGCTCATGAAGCCGTTACCGTGATCGATTACCAATAATAAACCAAATCCGCGAAACCAGCCCGAATACACCACTTGTCCGGCCGACACCGACCGTACGTCGGCGCCAGCGCCGGTTTCGATGACGATACCGCTCGACGGTATTCCCGACAATGCGTCGGGCTCCTTGTAACGGGTAATCACGCGTCCCGATGCCGGCAGTTCGAGGTCGCCCTTGAGGTGGGTCAGGCCGTCCAGGCGGATGCTCGCGGGCGACGGGTCGGGCGGTGCGTCCCGAAGCGCGTCCGACGACCCGGCCGGGGCGATCGACGCTCGCTGCTCGGGCGCCTCCGGCAACGGTCCGGGCGCCTCGCGGCGCAAGCGCTCGATGCCGTCGAGCAACTCGCGAAGCCGCGCCTGCTCCTCGCGCTTGTCGGCCATCAGGGCACTGTCCCTGGCCAGCCGCTCGCGCAGTCGTTCGAGTTGTTCGTTTCGCTCGATCCTTCGCGATTCCAGGGCGGCCACTTTCTCGTCGTGTGCCCGACGCGCCTGCTCGAGTTCGACGCGCCGGTCTGCCAACTCGTTCCGGGCGTTGACGATGGTGTCGATCTCGCCGACCAGCGATTCGATTCGTCGGGTCTGCGCCGCGAGCAGGTGGTCGTAGTAGGTCATCATGCGCTGCACCCGGGACGGATCCTCTCCGTCGAGCAGCACCGAGGCGCGCGCGGTTCGTGACAGGCGATAGCGTGTGCGCAGGGCATCGTCGAGTTCGACGCGCAAGGCCGGCAAGCGCCGTTGCGCTTCGTCGGCCAACGCGTCAAGTTGGTCGATACGCGACATGACCGAATCGATCCGCGCCGCCAGCGCGTCGCGCTCGGCCGTCATCGCGACGATCGCTTGCTCGGTGTGTCGAAGCGCTTCGCTCGCGGCGTCCTGGCGTGCGCGCGTGGCCTCGATGCCGTCGGCCAGGGCCTGGACTTCCTCGCGCAACGAGTCGAGTCGCGCCGCCGCCTCTTCCTCGCCGGCCGGCAACGGGCCTGCCGCGAGCAGGGTCGTCAAGCAGAGAACCTGCAGGTAACGGACGGTGTGCATGGGGCGGACGGACGACGGTGGCCTCGGGCGCTGGATCTTTGAAGCGAGACGTATTAGTGTATAATTGATGATTAATATTCCATAACCTTGGAAGGATTCCCATGACCCAGGGCGAGGCCGTAACACAACCGGAAGAGTGCACCGAATTCGTCGAGTCCCTGCTCGCGGACGAGGCCGACATCTACATGGCGTCACGCGCGCTCAAGGCCATGGGCCACCCGTTGCGGTTGAAAATACTCTGTATCCTGGCCAGCATGAAGGAAACCAGTGTCCAGGATCTGGTCGATATCGTCGGCACGTCCCAGAGTAATATCTCGCAACACCTTTCCATCTTGCGTGACAAGGGTATACTCGCGTCCCGCAAGGATGCGAACAAGGTGTATTATCGGATCGGCGATGACAAGATCCTGACCCTGATGGGTACCATGAAGGAAACTTTCTGCGCCAGTCAAGGGTAGGAGTTCGCCCGGGCGCGTCACCACCTATCAAGCCTTGTCCGGCGCGCGTGGCCGGTGAGGCTTTCTGTTGTCCTGCACGAGAACCCGAGCCGTGGAGATCGAATTCGTCACTCAGAACTGGCACCTTTTCCTGGCGCTGGTCGTCATCGTTTTTCTATTGTCCTGGGACTCCGCGAGGCGGCGTTTCAGCGGCGTCAAGGGCGTGACCGCCACCGAGCTGCCCCAGCTTCTCAATCACGAGGACGCCGCGGTGATCGATATCCGCGAGTCGGGCGAGTTTCGCAAGGGGCATATCGCCGGTGCCCTCAACATCCCGTTGAACCAGATCGCCGACAACGCCACAAAGTTGAACCGATTCAAAAAGTCGGGCGTACCGCTCGTGGTCGCCTGCCAGAGCGGCGTTCGCGCCGGCAAGGGTGCCGCCGAACTGCGCAAGCTCGAGTTCGAGAAGGTCTATACCCTGACCGGCGGACTGCAGGCCTGGCAGAAAGAGAACCTACCATTGGAAAAATGATCCCATGACAGACGAGCAACCCGTCAAGACCAACGGTCAGGGCAACGACGACGGCAGTCAACCGGCGCCTCCCGCGTTCGAACTGGAAAAGATCTATCTCAAGGACGTGTCCTTCGAGTCTCCCGCGAGCCCGCGGATATTTCTGCAGAAGGACTATAGTCCCGATATCAACATCGACCTCGAAATTCACCGCACGGTGCTGGACGCGGCCAACGGCTACCACGAGGTCGTGCTCAATATCGAGGTAAAGGCGATGGTCGGCGACGCCGCCGCGTTCCTGATCGCCGTTCAGCAGGCCGGCATTTTTCGCGTGCGCAACTTCACCGAGGACCAGATGCCCATCATGCTCGAGGTCGCCGCACCCAACACGCTGCTGCCCTTCGCACGCGAGGCCATCGCCGACTTGTCGACGCGCGGCGGTTTTCCCCAGCTGCTCATCCAGCCGGTGAATTTCGAAGTGCTGTTGAAAAACAAGATTCGCCGCGAGCAGACCAAGGCCGCGGGCTGACCGCTGTCCGATGGCCGGCGCCGGCGGGGAAACAGCGCCAACGGTCGCGGTAATCGGCGCGGGGAGCTGGGGGACCGCTCTCGCGCTAGTCCTGGCGCGAAACGGCTACGCGGTCAGGCTGTGGGGTCGCGACGCCGACGCCATGGCGCGCCTCGCCGGCGAGCGGGAGAATCGCCGCTACCTGCCGGGCGTCGCGCTGCCCGATGCCATAGCGCCCACTGCTGATTTCGACCGCGCCGTGGCCGGTGCCGAGCGCCTGCTGGCAGTCCTTCCCAGTCATTCGTTTCCTTCCATGCTCGAACGGATTGGCCGGGTCCGGGCGGCCGGCGCCACGCTCGTCTGGGGCACCAAGGGTCTCGCCCCGCGCGGCGGCCGGTTGCTCAGCGACGTCGCGCGCGAAATCCTCGGCGAGACCATACGCCTGGCAGTGATATCCGGACCCAGCTTCGCCGGCGAGGTGGCGCGTTCCCTGCCCGCGGCGCTGACCGTGGCCGCGGAGGAACTGGCCACGGCGGAGGAAGTCGCCGGATGGTTCCGCAGCGATAGGATGCGCATCTACACCAGCGACGATCTCGCCGGCGTGCAGCTTGGCGGCGCGATCAAGAACGTCATGGCCATCGCCACCGGCATTGCCGACGGACTCGGTCTCGGCGCCAACAGCCGCGCCGCGCTGATCACCCGGGGGTTGGCGGAGATGACCCGGCTGGGCCGGGCGTTCGGGGGCCGTATCGAGACGTTCATGGGGCTGACCGGTGTCGGCGACCTCATTCTCACCTGCACCGACGACCAATCGCGAAACCGCCGCGTGGGGCTGGGGCTCGGGCGCGGGGATTCGCTCGATGCGGTCAAGGCTGCCATCGGCCAGGAGGTCGAAGGCGTTGACGCCACTCGCGAATTGTACCGCCGAAGCCGCGAACTGGGCGTGGAGATGCCCATTACCACTGAAGTCTACCGCGTGCTTTTCGAGGGCCGCGCGCCTACCGACGCGGTGCGGGCGCTGCTTACCCGGGATCCCGCGCGGGAATGATGCCGGCCGCGATCATCGATACTCACTGCCATCTCGACGTCTCCGAGTTCGACGCCGACCGCGACGCGGTCATGGCGCGCGCGCTCCTCGCCGGCGTTTCCGATATCGTCGTGCCGGCCATTCGTCGCGCGAGCTGGAACGCGTTGCTCGACTTCTGCGCATCGCGGTCCTGCCTGCACCCGGCGCTGGGCCTGCACCCGGTCTATCTCGTGGAACATCGCGACGAGGATATTCCTGCCCTTGATGCAGCGCTCGCCGCCCGCCGTCCCGTGGCGGTCGGCGAGATCGGGCTCGACTACTACCTTCGCGACCTGGACCGGAAACGCCAGAGGGCGCTGTGCGGCGCTCAACTGGACCTCGCCGTGCGCCACGACCTGCCGGTGATCCTGCACGTGCGCAAGGCCCACGACGACATGCTCGCGATGTTGCGCGAGCGTTCCGTCACGGGTGGCATCGTGCATGCCTTCAACGGCAGCGAGCAGCACGGCCTGAAGTACGCGGAACTTGGTTTCGCGCTCGGCTTCGGCGGCATGCTGACCTTCGAGCGCTCGCGCAAGCTGCGCAACCTCGCGGCGGCGTTGCCGTTAAACGCGCTGGTACTCGAAACCGACGCCCCGGACATGACGCCCGCGGCTCATCGTGGCCGTCGCAACAGCCCCGAGTACCTGCCCGAATGCCTGGCGGCGCTGGCCGAAGTCCGGGGGATGCCGGTCGAGGAGGTGGCGCGCGCCACCAGCGACAACGCGATCGCCGCACTTAACCTGCAGCGAGCGACGAAGCCGTCTCCGGGAGGCGAGGGAGCCGCCGGGAACGCGCGGTAGGCGCTTACCTGCGGGTGACGGCGGCAGCGAGCCGGGAAAACCGGGTGGATCGACCTGCCGCCGGACACGGACGAATTCGAGGGGCAGTGGATTCCACGGGCTGTTCGTCGCCGGGGCATGCGCACGGCCAATCCGGTCGATTGACGCCGGCGCACGATCGCTGGTCGTCGATCGGGACGTCATGACCGGCGCCCAACCTGCCACGTACGCGTCGCGCTCGTGCGTGTCGCGACCGCGACCCACCGCACGTTGTCCAAGCCTACACGCCGACGCGCCACGTGACGTGGCGCGGAACGAACTGACCGACATCATACCGCATGAGGCGACGCCATGGTCATCGCCCGCGCAATCGATGACCGTCGGTTGAATTTCGCGATGCAGCATGACGAACGGCGAAACAAGTGCAATACTCGGTCGACTGATGAAGCTATTTCCTATACGTCAGATGGCCGTCGGAGGAGTGAAATCGCGCGATCGATCCGAATGTGAAATCGCGGCGGTCAGGCGGCGTTTTGCGCGAGAAACGTCGTTGGAGCGTCGCGTTGCGGACGAGCGTGCGTCGGGCTCGAAGACGAGATTGAAAATCGATTGAGAGAGGCCGCAATGTCCGAGAATCCCAAGGAGTTGCTCAGGAAGTCGCTGGACTTTTATCACAGCGCCACGCAGTTGAGGTTCGATACGTGGCACCGCCTCGAGCACTACGCGTCCCAACTCAGCGACCGCTCGGCGCGCAAGGCCGACATCGCCCGCTTCCGCAAGGCTGCACAGGAAGCCATGGCGATTCTCGAGACCATCGAGTACTACACCGCGTTCCCGTCCCGCGAGGATTTCCGGTTTCTGAGGAAGGTGTTCGAGCGCGAGGACTACGCGACTTTTACCAGGATGGTCGAACGCCTCATTCGCGCATTGACCAGCCACTCCTATCGTCGTTCCACGTTCTCTTCCATTCAGCGCCTGGCACAGGGCGACGAGGATCCCATCGCCACGGGCGAGGAGGAATCGATCGAGGACGATGCCACGCAGGCCAAGCCGTACTTCGAGGTCTTGTTCGTCGAAGAGATGACGGTCGCGGAGGAGCGCAAGTTGCGCGCGGGCCTGCGCAGCATGCGCCGCGCCGAGGACCGCTTCATCTACGAGGTGATCTCGGTGCCCTCGTTCGAGGATGCCTTGATCGCCATTCTGTTCAACTACAACATCCAGGCCTGCGTGATCCGCTACGGCTTCCCGTTCAAGTCGAGCAATCACCTGGAAATCCTGCAGCGTTACCTCGCCGGCATCAACGAGTCGGACGCCGAGGAACATCCCGATACCGATCGAGGTCCGTTGCTCGGCGCGATCATGGCCGACCTGCGTCCGGAATTGGACCTGTATCTCGTCACCGATGTCGCGGTCGAGGAAATCGCCGCGACCATCACGGAGAAATTCCGCCGCATCTTCTACCGCCAGGAAGATTACCTGGAGCTGCACCTGGCGATACTTCGCGGCATTCATTCGCGATACCAGACGCCGTTTTTTACCGCACTGAAGGACTACAGCCGCAAGCCGACGGGCGTGTTCCACGCCATGCCGATCTCGCGCGGCAAGTCGCTGACCAAGTCAAAATGGATTCGCGACATGATGCAGTTTTACGGCATGAACGTGTTCCTCGCCGAAACGTCGGCGACCTCGGGTGGGCTCGATTCGCTACTGCAGCCGCACGGGCCGCTGAAGAAGGCCCAGGAACTTGCGGCGCGCGCCTTCGGCGCCCGCCGCACGTTCTTCGCCACCAACGGCACGTCGACGTCGAACAAGATCGTGGTGCAGGCGCTGATCAAGCCCGGCGACATCGTGCTGATAGACCGCGACTGTCACAAGTCGCATCACTACGGCCTGGTGCTGGCCGGCGCGCTGGTGTCGTACCTGGATTCCTATCCGCTCGACGACTACTCGATGTACGGCGCCGTGCCGCTGTCGGAGATCAAGCACCGCCTGCTCCAGTATCGCCGGGAGGGGCTGCTCGATCGCGTGCGCATGCTGCTGTTGACCAACTGTACCTTCGACGGCGTGGTCTACAACGTCGAACAGGTGATGCAGGAATGCCTGGCCATCAAGCCGGATCTCATCTTCCTGTGGGACGAGGCCTGGTTCGCCTTCGCCGGTTTTCACCCGACTTATCGCAAGCGTACGTCGATGCACTGCGCTCGCGTGCTGGAGACACGCTACCGAAGCGAGGAGTACCGGTCGGCGTACAAGGAATTCAAAAAGACCCTCAAGAAGCTCGAGTCGAAGGACGACGACGAGGCATGGGTAAATACGCCGCTCATGCCCGACCCGGACCGGGTCCGCATTCGCGTTTACGCTACCCAGTCCACGCACAAGACGCTCACCTCGCTCAGGCAGGGATCGATGATCCACGTCTACGACCAGGATTTTCGCCACAAGGCGGACGAGTCCTTTTCCGAGGCGTTCATGACGCACACCTCGACCTCGCCCAATTACCAGATCCTTGCCTCGCTGGACGTCGGGCGCCGGCAGGTGGAGCTGGAGGGTTACGAGCTGGTGCAGAAGCAGCTCGACCTCGCCATGGCGTTGCGCGAACGCATCTCCTCCCACGAACTGCTGAGCCGCTATTTCAGCGTCCTGGTGGCCGGCGACATGGTGCCCGAAAAATACCGTGACAGCGGCATCGATTCGTACTTCGATCCGAAGACCGGATGGCGAAACCTGAACATGGAGGAGGCCTGGGCCAAGGACGATTTCGTCGTCGATCCCACGCGCATCACCTTGCATATCGGCAGAACAGGCATCGACGGCGACACGTTCAAGAACCGCTACCTGATGGAGCGCTACGGCATCCAGATCAACAAGACCTCACGCAACACCGTGCTGTTCATGACCAATATCGGCACCACGCGGAGCTCGGTCGCGTACCTGATCGGGGTGCTGGTGAAGATTGCCAACGATATCCAGCGCGAGTGGAACGACAGCAGTCCGCGCGAACGGCGCGCGTTCGAGGCGCGCGTGCGTTCGCTCACTACCGACTTGCCGCCGCTGCCCGACTTCAGCCGGTTTCACCCCGTGTTTTCCACCGCTGGCAGCGCCACGACGCCTGAGGGCGATGTGCGCATGGCCTATTTCCTGTCCTACGACGAGCGATTCTGCGACTACCTGCGGATAGACGACCGGTTCATCGACGACGAGTTGGCCGAGGGTCGCGAGATCGTATCGGCGGGTTTCGTGATTCCCTATCCGCCAGGTTTTCCAATCCTGGTGCCCGGCCAGGTGCTCAGCAAGGAGATTCTGGAGTTCATGCGGGCGCTGGACGTGAAGGAGATCCACGGCTACCGCGCCGATGTGGGATTGCGCGTATTTCGCGAGGAGGCGCTGGTTTCGGTGCGGCAGGCGCCATCGCGCGTGACCGTAGCCGACATTGCCGCGGAAATGGTGCCGGCAGTCGAGGAAATGCAAGACGATTCCGACGTGGCCTGATTGAGGGGCCGCCCATTCCGAGGAGGATATTTGTGAAGAAGCTCAAGAATATTTCCGACATCCGGCGTTATTTTCATCGTAACGAAACGCCGATCTATTTTTTCAGCGCCACCAATTTCAACCTGTTGGGCATCAGCGAGTGGGTGCGGCATTTTTACTATGTCAACTACATAGACTGTTTCGACGGACGTCATCCGAGCGTGTTCATCCCCTCGGAGATGCCGCATCGCGAGTTCGAGGGCATCGAAGACATCAACAACTACCTGCTGCAGCACAAGGAGGTGGTCGATTTCGTCGAGAAGCGTGGCCGCGGCGGCAAGGCGGTGTTCCTCATGTTCGACGAGGAGACCGAATCGCTTTGCGCCGAGCTGGGACTCGACGTGTGGTTTCCGTCGGCGGCGCTGCGCTCCAGCGTCGACAACAAGATCGAGACCGTTCGCATCGGCAACAAGGCCGGCGTTCCGAGTGTGCCCAACGTGCTGGCCAAGGTGGATAGCTACGAGAGCCTGCGCAACGCGTCGAAGGACCTCGGCGAGCACCTCGTGCTGCAGTCGGCTTTCGGTGATTCGGGCAAGACCACGTGGTTCATTTCCGATCAGGCCGACTACGACAAGTACAAGGAAGAGATCGAGAAAGAGGACGAGATCAAGATCATGAAGCGGGTGAACGTGCGCGGCTCGGCCATCGAGGCGTGCACCACCAAGCGCGGCACCATCGTCGGCCCGCTGATGACCGAGCTGGTCGGCTTTCCCGAGCTGACGCCGTACAAGGGCGGTTGGTGCGGCAACGAGATTTTCGCCGATGCGTTTCCGCAGGACATCCGCGACAAGGCGCGCGAGTACACTTTCCGGTTCGGCGAGGCCCTGCGAGACGTCGGCTACCGCGGCTACTTCGAACTCGACTTCCTGATTGACCAGGACAACGGCGAGCTCTACCTCGGCGAGCTGAATCCGCGGGTGACCGGCGCTTCCACCATGACCAACAGCGCCGCCTTCGCCCATGCCGACGCGCCGCTGTTCCTGTTCCATCTGCTGGAATTCTCCGACGTCGATTTCGATCTCGACGTGGAGGAGCTCAACGATCGCTGGGCGGACGCCGACAATATCGACAGCTGGAGCCAGCTGGTCATCAAGTTCTGCGAGGACAGCGTGGAGTGGGTCAGCGCGGCCCCGGAATCGGGCATCTGGCGGCTGGAAGAAGACGGCCGCATGGTCTACCGCCGCTTCGACTACCACCGGCGTGGTATTGAATCCGAGCGGGAGGGTTTCTATCTTCGCATCATCGGCGAAGGAGACTACTTCTACAAGGGCGCGGACATGGGCATCCTGATTACCCGCGGGCGCCTGATGAACGACGACTTCACGCTGAACGACCGCGCCAGGCGGTGGATTCGCGACATCCGCCGCGCCTACGCATCCCAGCCGCTCGACCAGGTGAAGCAGGAGAACGTGCCCGTCAGCCTGGCCGCGGGGGCGTTCAAGATTCTATAGGTGGTTCGTATTTCATGACGACGAGGCTCAGGTTCCACTCGGTTCGCGAAGACCGCCCGGGCCACAAGTGGGTGTCATTGTTCGAGCGGCACTGGCGCGCCTACGAAAAATGGTTCCTGTGCGAGGGCGACCAGGCGCGACCGTCGTTTCTCGAGACGCGGCGCAAGCTGCGCGAGTACATGCCAGAACTGATGGGGACGTTCGAACGCCTCGTCGAACTGGCCGGCGGCGGCGACACGGCGGCGCGTTTCCTGGGCCACTACCGGCCGCCGCCGTACATCGCCGGTTGCTCCCAGGCCGTGTGGCCGGACCCGCGCCGGCCGGTCCTGGTTCGCAACTACGATTACAGTCCGGACCTGTGCGAGGGCACGCTCACCATGACCTGCTGGAACGGCCGGCGGGTCATCGCCATGGGCGATTGCCTGTGGGGCGCGCTGGATGGCATGAACGACGCCGGCCTCGCCGTGTCCCTGGCCTTCGGCGGTCGCCGCGCCGTGGGAGACGGGTTCGGCATGCCGCTGATCCTGCGTTACGTGCTGGAGTTCTGCGAATCAGTGGACGAAGGCGTGCGCGCGCTCGAGCGGATTCCCTCGCACATGTCCTACAACGTGACGCTGCTCGATGCCGCCGGACGCATTCGCACCGTCTTCATCGCCCCCGATCGCGCGCCGGTCACGCGCTCGCTGCCGGTGGCGACCAACCACCAGGGTCGCGTGGAGTGGCACAAGCACGCCGAGGCGACCAACTCCCTGGAACGGGAAAGCTTCCTGATCTCGCGGCTGGCCGACAGCGAGGAAACCGATCACGGGTTCGTGCGCTCGTTCCTGTCCGATCCCCTGTACTCGACCGCCTACCGGCGCGGCTTCGGTACCCTGTATTCGAGCTGGTACCGGCCCAAAACCGGCCAGATGGCGTTGTTCTGGCCAGGCGCGACCTGGCGCCAGTCCTTCGCGGATTTTCGCGAATCGACACGGGTAATCCACTACCTGCAGAGCGACCACGGTTACGCGGAGCCGGGTCCGGACGCGTTGCTGGGCACACCTCGTTCCGCCGATCAGGCATAATGCCACCGTCGGCGGGCGCTTCGTCCGTGCGAACCGAGTCACTCCCTACAGAGATTCCGAGGAAACAGACCGTGGTCCCGTTCAGTATTGCCGGCGTGCAGATGAGCGTCTCGCTCGCCAACGACAACATCGACCTCATGGAGCGTCGAGTTGCGACGATCGTGCACCGGTTTCCCTGGGTCCACATGGTGCTCTTCAGCGAATTGGCGGCCCTCGGGCCCGATCCCCGGAATGCCCAGCCGATGCCCGGTCCCGCCGAAGAGCGCTTTCGCGACATCGCCAGGCGCCACGGCATCTGGCTGATTCCCGGCTCGATCTTCGAGCTCCGCGAAGGTCTCGTGTACAACACCGCGCCGGTGATCGATCCGGCCGGCAACGTGGTCGGCCGCTATCGCAAGATGTTTCCGTTTCGACCCTACGAAATCGGGGTCGAGTCGGGCACCGAGTTTCTCGTGTTCGACGTGCCGGAAGTGGGCCGATTCGGCTTGTCCATCTGCTACGACATGTGGTTTCCCGAGACCACGCGCACGCTGGTCGCGATGGGCGCCGAAGTGATACTGCATCCGACCATGACCGACACCATCGACCGCGACGTCGAATTGTCCATCGCCCGCGCCATGGCGGTCACCAACCAGTGCTACTTCTTCGACATCAACGGCGCTGGCGAGTGGGGCAACGGCCGTTCCATCATCGTGGGACCGTCGGGTTACGTGATCCACGAGGCCGGTGGCGGCGAGGAGATCATGCCCGTGGAGATCAATCTCTCGCGGGTGCGGCGCGAACGCGAGGTCGGCATGCGCGGGCTCGGCCAGCCGCTCAAGAGCTTCCGTGACCGTCCCGTGCGATTCGACGTGTACGATCCCGCGACGTTCGACAATACCTATCTCGACAGCCTCGGGCCCGTCGAGAAGCCGGCTCGACCCGTCAACGACAACGGCGTCGTCGTCGCCGGAACGCCCGGCGTGCAGGGCGAATATCCCGTCGCCGGCCTTGCCGCGTCGTCCACGCGGTCGTAATCTACCCGTTTCCCCGCGCGGTGCCCGCCGCGCCAGCGACGTGCCCGCCGGCGCCCATGCGCCGCGCACGATTCACACCGAGTAATTATCATGAATATCAATACGATGCCCCATTCCGTCGAATCGAGCAGCCAAACCAATGCCTCGCTGCAGGCGCGCAAGGATGCGGCGTTCGCGCGCGGACTGGGCAACATCGCCGCGGTCTACGTCGACCGCGCGGTCAACGCCGAGATCTGGGACGTCGAGGGCCGGCGCTACATCGACTTCGGGGCCGGCATCGCGGTGGTCAATACCGGCCACGGCCACCCCAAGGTCAAGGCCGCGGTGGCCGAGCAGCTCGACCGCTTCCACCACACCTGCCTGATGGTCAGTCCCTACGAGGTGGCGGTGACGCTGGCCGAGCGGCTCAATGACCTCGTGCCCATTGCCGAGGCCCGCTCGATCTTCGTGTCCACCGGCGCCGAGGCCGTCGAGAACGCCGTGAAGATCGCCCGCGCCCATACCGGCCGTCCCGGCGTGATCGCCTTCAGCGGTGGCTTCCACGGCCGGACCAACCTCACCATGGGCCTGACCGGCAAGGTCGCGGGCTACAAGACGGGCTTCGGACCCTTCCCGGGCGAGATTTACCACGCGCCATTCCCGATTGCCTACCACGGCGTGTCCATGGAGGACTCGCTCAAGGCGCTGCACATGCTGTTCAAGGTCGACATCGAGCCGAGCCGGGTAGCCGCGATCGTGATCGAGCCGGTGCAGGGCGAGGGCGGATTCTACCCGGTGCCGGAGGGTTTCATGGCGGCGCTTCGGAAGATCTGCGACGAGCACGGCATCGTTTTGGTGTGCGACGAGATCCAGACCGGCTTCGCACGAACCGGCCGCATGTTCGCCGTCGAGCACGACGGCGTCGAACCCGACATCATCACCATGGCCAAGGGCCTCGCCGGCGGCTTTCCCATCGCCGCGGTCACCGGCAAGGCGGAGATCATGAACGCCGCCGGCCCCGGCGGTCTCGGCGGCACCTACGCCGGCTCGCCGCTCGGTTGCGCCGCCGCGCTTGCGGTCATCGAGGTGATCGAGGAGGAGAAGCTGGCCGAGCGCGCCGTGAAGATCGGCGAGACCATCACCGCGACCTTGAAAAAACTCAAGGCGCGCTTTCCCGAGCGCATCGGCGATGTTCGCGCTCGCGGCGCCATGATCGCCGTCGAACTCGTCAAGAACGGCGATGCCGATGCGCCGGACGCCGAACTCACCAAGGCGATCGTCGCCGAGGGCGCCAGGAACGGGTTGATCCTTCTGTCCTGCGGCATCCGCGGCAATGTCCTTCGCATCCTGGTGCCGCTGACCATCGAGGAGGAGATCCTCGAAGAAGGGCTCGGCATTTTCGAGAAGGTATTCGAAAAAGCGGCCGCTTGACGACAAGTCGCCGGGCCGAGCGGCACGGTCCGGCCTGCAGCCCGGCGTAACCCGGCCCGTCGGCACGGTGCGGGTCGGATCGACCTGAAGCGTAGTCGTTTCTCGCCGGAACGATCCTTCCTCTCTGGCCCCATGGCCCGCTGTCGCCATGGTGCCAGTTCTCCCTTCGCATGATTCGGGCGTGACAAGCATCGCGCATTCTTGTAGTGTAAGGTGTAATCGTTTACACCTGCAGATAATCAATAGAATTCGTGACAATACGGGAGGTAGCCAAGATCGCCGGCGTTTCCACCGCCACGGTGTCGCGTGCGGTCAACCGCAGTGGCCCGGTAAGCCCCGAGGCGCGCGAGGCGATCGACCGCGCGATTCAGCAGTGCGGCTTCAGGCCCAACATTATCGGCCGCCAACTCAAGACCGCCCGCACCCGCACGCTCGGCGTACTCGTGCCCAGCCTGAAGAACCCTATTTTTGCCGATGCGGTCGCCGGTCTCGAAGAGGCCGCGGGTCGCGAGGGTTACAACGTATTGCTGGCCGCGTCGGGGTATCGCGCCGAAAAGGAACTGTCGGTGGTCGAAGCCTTCCTGGGAAGCCGCGTCGAAGGCCTGGTGCTCACGGTCGCCGACGACGACCGCAGTCGCGCGCTGCACGCGCTGGATTCCGCGCGGGTCCCGTACGTTCTCATGTTCAATCCGGCCGATCGCGAGGACGTGTCGACGGTCAGTATCGACAACCGGCGCGCGGCGTACGACCTCGTGTGCTCCCTGGTTCGCGACGGCCACCGGCGCATCGCGATGATCGCCGGATCGTTGTCGGAGTCCGATCGCTCCGCGCAGCGCTACGCGGGCTATCGGCAGGCAATCGTCGACCACGGTCTTCCGCTCGAGGATATCGTCGAGGTCAAGTTCGAAAACCCGAATCTGTCTGCGTGTCTTGCCGGTCTCGTTCATCGACGGGACGCGCCCACCGCCTACTTCTGCTCCACCGACATGCTCGCGATCGCCGTGATTCGCGCGCTCGCCGTGCTCGGGGCGCGGGTGCCTGACATGGTGTCCGTCGCCGGCTTCGACGGCATCGCGATCGGTGAGCACCTGTCGCCGAGCCTGTCGACGGTCGTGCAACCGGCGGAGGCCATGGGCGACTGGGCGGCGCATCATTTGCTCGCGCGACTGTCGGGGGAGGCGTCGATCACGCGCAAGATTTTTCCCTACCGGATTCGTCCGGGCGAGTCGGTAGGGCCCGCGTCCGGTCATCGGGCGTAGAGGGCGAAGCACGGAAGTTTCGGATGCGACGCGCCCGGGGGCTGTCATCAAGTCTGCACAGTGCTCGGGCAGACTTGGCGAATTTTCAACCGAAAACCCGAAGCACACACCGTCAGGAGGTGAATTGATATGAAAATCCACAAGCTGAAGTCGGCGATTATCGGTGCCGGCACGTTGCTCATGACGGGCGTCGCCGGTAGTGCCGGTGCGGCCGACGCGATTTGTTACAACTGCCCGCCCCAGTGGGCCGACTGGGCGTCCCAGCTTGCCGCCATCAAGGAAAACCTGGGGCTCGAGGTCCCTCACGACAACAAGAACTCGGGCCAAACGCTTTCTCAGTTGCTGGCGGAACGGGACAACCCGGTCGCGGACGTCGCCTACTACGGCGTGTCGTTCGGCATCGCCGCGAAGAACGAGGGCGTCGTCGAGGCGTACAAGCCGGAGCACTGGGACGACATCCCCGAGGGGCTGAAGGATCCGGACGGATCCTGGTTCACCATTCACTCGGGAGCGCTCGGACTGTTCGTCAATGTCGATGCGCTCGGAGGCGCTCCGGTCCCGACCTCGTGGAAAGACCTGCTGAAGCCGGAGTACAAGGGGATGGTGGGTTATCTCGATCCATCCAGCGCGTTCGTCGGTTATGCCGGCGCGGTCGCCGTCAATCGTGCCATGGGGGGAACGCTGGACGATTTCACGCCAGCCATCGAATACTTCAAGGCGCTGGCGGAGAACGATCCCATCGTACCCAAGCAGACTTCGTATGCCCGCGTGTTGTCCGGCGAAATCCCGATCCTGTTCGACTACGATTTCAACGCCTATCGCGGCAAGTACAAGGACGGCGCCAACGTCGAATTCGTCATTCCCGCGGAAGGAACGGTCATCGTTCCCTACGTCATGAGCCTGGTCAAGAACGCGCCGCACCCGGACCAGGGCAAGCAGATCCTGGACTTCATCATGTCGGACACGGGCCAGGCGGTGTGGGCGAACGCGTTCCTGCGCCCGGTGCGGGCCAGCGCCATGTCCGAGGAGGCGCAGTCCAAGTTCCTGCCCGCTTCCGAGTATGAACGCGCCCAACCCGTCGACTACGGGCGGATGGCCGAAGTGCAAAGCGCCTTCGGCGAACGGTATCTCAACGAGGTTCGATAGGCACCGACCGGGCCGGGTCCGCGGGGCCCGGCCCGGCGTTTTCCACGAGCGCGCCCGATAGTCGATGAAAGATCGAGAATTGCCATCCCTGGTCGTACTGGTGCTACCGGTCGTCGTCGTCGCGCTGGCGTTCTTCCTGCTGCCGCTGGTGCGGCTGACGATGATCGCCGGCAGTGGCGAAGACGGCCTGGGTGCCTACCTGGCGGTCGTCACCACGCCCCGTTATTTCGAAAGCCTGCTCGCCACCACGCTGCTGTCGGCCGGCGTGACGTTCGCCACGCTGGCGATCTCGGCGGTCTCGGGACTGTTCCTGGAGCGCAATCGTTTCCCGGGGCGCAACCTTCTCATCTCCCTGCTGACCTTTCCGTTGGCGTTTCCGGGCGTCGTGGTCGGCTTCATGGTCATCATGCTGGCCGGGCGCCAGGGATTGATCGGGGACATCACGAAATTCCTGACCGGCGACAAGCTGGTGTTCGCCTACTCCATGGCGGGGCTGTTCGTCGGCTATGTCTACTTTTCCATACCCCGCGTCATTCTCACGATCATGGCGGCCGCCGAGAAGCTCGATCCCGCGCTCGAGGAGGCGGCCCGTTCGCTGGGCGCCTCGCCGTGGCGCGTGACCCGGGACGTAATTCTCCCGGCGCTGAAGCCCGCGTTCATCGCTTCCGGGGCGATCGCGTTCGCCACGGCCATGGGCGCGTTCGGCACGGCCTTCACCCTGGCGACGAACATCGACGTATTGCCCATGACGATTTACACGGAATTTACGTTGCGGGCGAACATCGCAATGGCCGCGGCGCTGAGCATCGTACTCGGGATCATCACTTGGCTCGTGCTTACCGTGTCCCGGTCGCTGGCCGGCTCAACCGTGGCGGCGGCGGGTTGACGATGGGGCGGACACGAAATTTCTACCTGCAGTTCGGCTTCACCCTGCTCGTCTGCAGTTTTCTGATCGTGCCGGTGATCATGTCGGTCATGGCCGGCATCACGGAGAACTTCTTCAAGGGAATCGCCAGCGGCGTTACCCTCAAGTGGGTGTGGCAGGTCTGGGATCTCTACGCCGACACGATCTTCCTTTCTATGCTGATTGCGATCGCCTGCCTGGCGTGTACCATCGTGCTCGGCGTGCCGGCGGCCTACGTGCTGTCCAAGCGGCAGGGCGCGGTCGCCCGGGCCATCGAGGAATT
The DNA here is from genome assembly GCA_030429665.1 of Gammaproteobacteria bacterium. GTDB lineage: Bacteria > Pseudomonadota > Gammaproteobacteria > Arenicellales > CAJQKF01 > BQJD01. Next base: position 16,593 of record JAUIEZ010000020.1, read on the forward strand.
GCTCACGCTTCCCCTGGCGGTTCCCGGGTTGGCGATCGCGCTGGCGCTGATCGTTACCTACGGCGGATTCCGGGACTTTCGCGCCAGCTGGTTGTTCATACTGATCGGTCACGTGCTGTACACGTTGCCGTTCATGATGCGGTCGGTGCTGGCAGTCCTCTCTTCGGCCGATTTCCGAACGCTCGAGGAAGGCGCCGCCAGCCTCGGCGCGGGGTTCTGGCGACGGTTCTTCGATATCGTCATTCCGAATTGCCGCTCCGGCATACTGGCCGGGTCGCTGATGGTCGTTACGTTGTCCATGGGGGAATTCAACATTACCTGGATGCTGCATACACCCGAAAACAAGACGCTGCCGGTCGGACTGGCGGACAGCTACGCGTCCATGCGCCTGGAGGTCGGCAGCGCGTACACGGTCGTCTTCCTGGTCATGATCATTCCGCTTTTGATTGCGCTGCAGAAGTGGGGACAGCCGCGCAAGACGCGTCCGGTCGTCGAGGAGCCGGAGCTGCCGTCCGGCGGCCGGCAGGGAGGAAAAACCGATGGTTGATTCGCGCGGTCGGGGGACGTCGATTCGCATCAGGGAATGCGCGAAGACGTTCCCTGACGGGACCCGGGCGCTGGAGCCGATGTCGCTGGAAATTCACGGCGGCGAGACGGTCGTCTTCCTCGGCCCATCCGGCTGCGGCAAGACCACGACCCTGCGGATCATTGCGGGGCTGGAAAGTCCCGATTCGGGCGGGCAGGTATGGTTCGACGACGAGGACGTCACGGCGCTGCCCATCGAGCATCGCAACGTGGGGATGGTATTCCAGTCCTACGCGCTGTTTCCGAACATGAACGTCGAGGAGAACATCGCTTACGGACTGAAGATCCGCAAGTTTTCACGGGGCGAGGTGTCATCGCGCGTCGAAGAGATGCTCGACATGATGCAGATTCACGAGCTTCGGCACCGTACCATCAACCAGCTGTCCGGAGGCCAGCGCCAGCGCGTGGCGCTGGCCCGCGCGATCGCGGTGCAGCCGAAGGTGCTTTTGCTCGACGAACCGCTGACCGCGCTGGATGCGCTGCTGCGCGAACGCCTTCGCGTGGATATCGACCGCCTGCTCCGGGATCTCGGCATCACGGCCGTCTACGTGACACACGACCAGGCCGAGGCGATGTCGCTCGGTGACCGGATCGTCGTCATGAGCCACGGCCGGGTGGCGCAGGTCGGTACCCCGCGGCAGATCTACTTCGAGCCGCGAGACCCCTTCGTCGCCGACTTCATCGGCACCATGAACCGCCTCTCGGGCGTGGTCGAAAACGGCGTGTTGACGGCCCGCGGCGGAAGCGTCGAACTGGACGAGCATCCGGATGGCCCGATCGAAATCCTCTTCCGACCGGAAAGCGCCACCATCGGGAACACCGGCAATTCGATGCTGCAAGGCCGGGTCTCAGGCGTGTTCTTCCTCGGCGACCGCACCCGCCTGATCATCGAGGAGGCCGGCGAGGAACCCGTTATCGTCGAAACCGCCGGCAGCCGCGAGTTCGAGACTGGGCAGCGGGTGGGGGTCGACATCGATCGCGACGCCATCCTGGTGTTGTGACGTGTTGATCGCACAGGTTACCGATCCGCACATCAAGGCCGAAGGCAGGCTCGCCTACCGGACGGTCGACACCGCCGCGAACCTGGCGCGTTGCGTGAACCACCTGCTTGGACTCAAGAGGCGGCCCGACTGCGTACTGATGACGGGCGACCTGACGGACTTCGGACGCGTGGAGGAGTATCGGCTGTTGCGCAGGCTGCTGGCGCCGCTCGACGTGCCGACCTATGTCGTGCCCGGAAATCACGATGAGCGGGAGGGTTTCCGTCGCGCGTTTTCGGATCACGGCTACCTTCCGCGCGAAGGCGATATCCGCTACGCGATCGACGACTATCCGCTGCGCATGATCGCCCTGGACACGACGGTGCCGGGAGAGCCGGGCGGGATCATGAGCGACGAACGTCTCGAGTGGCTCGACGCGAAGCTTCGCGAACGGCCGGATACGCCGACGCTGCTGTTCATGCATCATCCGCCGATCGTCACCGGCATCGAACACATGGACGTGCAGAACTGCGCCAACGCGTCGGCGTTCGGTGACTTGCTGGAACGGCACAGGCAGGTGTTCCAGATACTTTGCGGTCACGTGCACCGGCCAATCCAGACCTTGTGGCGCGGCGTCAGCGTGGCCATCGCGCCGAGCGCCTCGCATTACGTGGCGCTGGATCTCGATCCGAATCCTCGACGCGAGTTCTACCTGGAACCGCCCTCGGTGTATCTTCACTACTGGAACGAGGGGTCGCTCGTGACACACCTGAGCTTCGTCGGCTCGTTCGAGGGCCCCTATCCGTTTTTCGATGAACAAGGCAACCTGATCGACTGAATCGCTACTGTGACCACGACCGGGAATTCACGAGAGGATTGCGATGGGCGGCACCTATTGGCTTGATCGAGAGGGAGCCAGGGTGTACCGGCCCGATGGTTCCGTCCTGGACGGTTGGAACTGGCGCTGGGAACCGCCGGAAGGCGCAGTTCCCGACAACTGTACCGAAGTGGATGCCGGGACCGCGATCTCGGCCATCAACCGTGCCGGGCGCTCGCGGGGCGTGCCCGTCGGCGTGATCGGACCGCGCGAGGCGACGCCGGCGCAGCTTCGATGCGCGGAAGCGGTGGGAAGAGAAATCGCCGCGCTTGGTCTGCCGCTGGTCTGCGGCGGCAGGGGCGGCGTCATGGAGGCCGCGGCCCGGGGCAGTCACGAGGCTGGCGGGCTGACGATCGGTCTGCTCCCGGATAGCGAGTGGCGCGCGGCCAACGACTTTATTCGCATTCCCGTCGCGACCGGCCTCGGCGAGGCGCGCAACATGATCATCGCCAAGTCCTGCGCCGCCCTGGTGGCTGTCGGTGATTCCTACGGCACCCTGACCGAGGTCGGGTTCGCATTGCACTTCGGCAAGCCGGTCATCGGCCTCGAAGGGCCCGCCCGGGTGGAGGGCGTCTGGGAGGCGCCGGGCGTCGACGAGGCGATCGACCGACTGGCCGACCTGCTACTCGCCGGAGCGGTGCGACCATGAGGGGATCTGACCGTTCGTACGGCGTCCGCCGCGGGAGGCTCGCATCATGAACGGGGCGCCCGTGATGGAGCTCGCCGACGTGAGTCGCCGATTCGGGTCAACGGAGGTCCTGAACGGCATCTCGTTGGCGGTTAACGAGGGCAGTTTCACTTCGCTTCTCGGCCCGTCCGGTTGCGGAAAGTCGACGACCCTGCGAATCATGGCCGGCCTGGATCAGCCGAGCGAAGGTTCCGTGCGCCTGATGGGCCGGGAGGTCGGCGAGTTGACGGCGAGCCAGCGCAACGTGGCCATGGTGTTCCAGAGCTACGCGTTGTACCCGCACCTGACGGTAGCCCAGAACATCGCGCTACCGCTGGTCATGCGCGAGATGACGCGCATCGAGCGCCTCCCGTTCGTCCGCTCGCTGCTTCCCGGCGCCCGGGCCAAGCGCGCCAGCCACGATGCGCGCGTTGAGAAAATCGCGGAGATGCTGGACATCACGCATTTGCTCAAACGCCGCCCGTCGGAACTTTCGGGAGGGCAGAAACAGCGCGCGGCCGTCGGCAGGGCGCTCGTGCGCGATCCCGTCATTTTTCTTCTCGACGAACCGCTTTCCAATCTCGATGCGAAACTGCGCGTGCAGATGCGTGCCGAATTGACGTCGCTGCACCGTAGCACCGGACGCCCGTTCGTGTACGTGACCCATGACCAGGCCGAGGCCATGAGCATGTCCGACCAGGTGATCGCCATCATGGACGGCAAGATCGCGCAGAGCGGATCGCCGAGGGACCTGTACGAGCGTCCGTCCAGCAGCGACGTCGCCGCGTTCATTGGCGCGCATCCGATCAACCTGGTCGAGGCGCCGATGTCCGGCGGCGCGGTGGAGGGCGCCTTTAGCGGGCTTGCGACCACCGCGGCCAATGCGCCGGGCCGCGTCCTCGTCGGCGTGCGGCCGGAACACCTGGTGCCTTGCGATGGCGATGGCCTGAAAACGACGCTCGACCGGATCGAGTACCTCGGATCGGAAACGCTGCTTCACGTGCGCCTGGACGACGGTGCGTCGATTCGCGCCCTGGCGCCGGATGGCTATGCGCCGCCGGCGCCGGGAGAGGCTGTCGTCCTGCGGCTCGATCCTTCCCGGGCCCACCTCTTTGCGGCCGACACGGGCGAGCGGCTGCCGACGCCTTTCGAGGGCCGCCGAAGGTGATCGGTCTCAGTCGACGCGCGCGCGACGGGCTGACCGACCTGTGGCTGGTGGGGCCGGCCTCCCTGGCATTGCTGGTGCTGATCTTCGTGCCGGTCGTCGCGGTGGCGATTCTTTCCTTCACGGACTACCAGTTCGGCGCACGGACCTTCAACTTCATCGGCCTGGAGAACTACAAGACGCTGCTGACGGATCCCATCGGGCGCCGCGCGATTACCAACACGCTGCTTTACGTGGCGATCGTGATTCCGTTTTCCATGATATTCGCGCTGCTCGTCGCTATCGGGTTGCACGGGATGGCATCGTGGGCCGCACCCTTGTCGCGCATCCTCCGCGCCGCGTATTTCCTGCCCGTCGCGGCAACCCTCGTTGCCATGGCGATCGCCTGGCAAATGCTGCTTCACCCTTCGATCGGCCTGGTCAACACGTTCCTGAACGCCATCGGGTTGCCGGGCCAGGCGTGGCTGTCGGATCGGGGTCTCGTCCTGTACACGCTGGCCGCGATCGGCATCTGGCAGACGATCGGATACAACATGGTGTTGTTTCTCGCCGGTCTCGCCGCGATCCCGGGGCACCTGTACGAGGCGGCCGCGTGCGACGGCGCGGACCGTCAGTGGGAGCGATTCTGGACCGTGACCTGGCCGATGCTCGGGCCGACGACGCTGTTCGTCCTGGTGGTTACCGCGACGAATTCCTTCCGCGTATTCGAAACCGTGGCGACCCTCACCAAGGGCGGTCCCGCCTTTGCTTCAGACACGCTGGTCTATGCGCTCTACCGCGAAGGTTTCGTCTATTTCAAGGCCGGCTATGCCAGTGCCATAACCATCGTATTCTTCGTGTTCGTGCTGGTGCTGACGCTGACCCAGTTCGGATTGCTGGAAAGAAGGGTGCACTACCGATGAGCCGCGCGAGAGTGGTGCCGCGCACCGTGAGCCTGTTGCTGCTGTTGGCCGGGGCGTTGCTGATCATGTTGCCGTTCATCTGGCTGATCCTGGTGTCGTTGAAGCCGGCGGACGAGATCTTCAGCCCGGACGTGCGCTTCCTGCCGACGCGAATAGAGTGGACCAACTATGTCCGCGCATTCGTCGAGGTGGACCTGGCGCGCTTCCTGATGAACGGACTGATCGTCGTGGCGGGCATCCTGTTTTTCCAGATCGCGTTCGCCGTGCCCTGTGCCTACGCGCTGTCGCAGCGGCGGTTCGTGGGGCGCCAGGTGATCTTCGGCATGATTCTGGCGGCGCTGCTGGTGCCGTTTCACGTCGCCGCAATCCCGATCTTCCTGGGTCTGGCGGAACTTCGACTGGTGAATACCTACACCGCGCTCATCGTCCCGTTCGTCGCCTCGGCCTTCGGCATGTTCCTGTTCCGGCAGTTTTTTTCACAGATCCCGGCCGACCTGTTCGATGCCGCGCGTGTAGACGGCCTGTCGGAAACGGCGATCGTGTGGCGCATCGCATTTCCGCTGGCGATGCCCGCGGCGTCGGCATTCGCGGTTTTTTCCGTCACCGCCCATTGGAACGATCTGTTCTGGCCGTTGATCGCGACGTCCGACCCGGCGCTTGCCACGCCGCCGCGCGGCATCGTGTACTTCCGCGATCAGGAGGCCGGCGACGACATGGGTCCGCTGATGGCCGCCGCGGCGATCGTCACGGCGCCTCTGGTGATCGGGTTTTTGGTGGCGCAGCGAAAATTCACCGAGGGATTGGCTGCCGGCAGCCTGAAGGGATGATCACGAATCCTGAAAGCGCGCCGCCGGCGCGCGGATGTTCGACAACAACACCTATCGGAGGCTCGAGATGAGAATGAAGCACGTTGTTTCAATATTGGCCCTGGCCGCCTGCACGACCGCGCAGGCGCAGGCGGCAACGACGATCCGCGTCCACTACGCGATACCGACGATTTGGGCGGAGACCCAGGAGATCCTCGCCGAGGAATTCATGGCTGCCAATCCGGACATCGAAGTCGTGCTGGACGGCCCCGCCGAAAGCTACGCCGACGGCGTCCAGCGCCTCCTGCGCGAAAGCGTGGCGGGCAATCTGCCCGATGTCGCCTACGTCGGCCTGAACCGCTGGCGAATTCTCGAGGCCCGCGGACTGACGCAGCCGCTGGACCCGTTCATCGACGACGAGGACTTTGCCTCGATGGGGTACACCAAGGCGCTGCGCTCCCTGGGACAGTACAACGGCAAGCAGCACGCGCTGGGAACGTCGGCGTCCACCCTCGTGATGTACGTCAATCCCGACCTGGTGCAGCAGGCGGGCGGCAGCATGGACGATTTTCCGACGACCTTCGACGGCGTCATCGAGCTGGCGGCGAAGATCGACGCCCTGGGCGACAACATCGACGGCATCTGGGTCGATCGGCACGACTGGCGGTTCCAGTCGCTGCTGGGCGCCCACGGCGGCCGCCCGATGACCGCGGACGAGAGCGACATCACGCTCGACAGCGAGGCGGGAATCGCCGCCGCGACGCTGTACAAGCGTTTCGCCGAGGAAGGCGGCATGAAGTCGTACAACGACAACCAGGCCCGGCAGGCGTTCCCCGCGGGCACCCTCGGCATCATGCTGGAGAGCTCGTCGCTCCTGACTCGCTTCACCGAAGCCGCCGGCGACCGCTTCGAGGTCACCGTCAAGTCCCTTCCCCTCGCTACCGACGATGTCGACAGCGTCTATTTTCCGACCGGCGGTTCGGCGATCGTGATGTTGACCGACGACGATGAGAAGCAGGCAGCGGTGTGGAAGTACATGCAGTTCGTCACCGGGCCGACCGGCGCCAAGCTGGTGGTGGAGAACACGGGCTACGCGCCGACCAATGCGCTGGTCCTGGAGGACGAGGCCTACCTCGGCTCGTTCTACGAGCAGAACCCGAACGCCAAGACCGCCCACGCCCAGGTGGCTGCCCACGCCGGGCCCTGGTACGCGTACCCGGGCGCCGAAGGCGTCGCCGTCACCGACCTCATCGCGGCGGCCCTGGTCGAGGTGACCGAGGGTGCGGATCCCGAACAGACCATGACGGAACTCGCCCAGACGCTACGCGACCGGCTCGGGATGTCGAACTAGGACCGCCCCGTTTCCGTTTTGCCCGCGCGGCGCCGGCGCTTGCCACGGCGGCGCCGCGCGGCTACCCTCCGTCACTCGGGAGCCGGCCGGGCGGTCGCTGGTTGCCGCCGCGAGGCGGTGCCGGAGGAAAGTCCGGGCTCCACAGGGCAAGGTGCCAGGTAACGCCTGGGCGGCGCGAGCCGACGGAAAGTGCCACAGAAAATATACCGCCCGCGTTCGCGCGGGTAAGGGTGAAATGGTGCGGTAAGAGCGCACCGCGTCCGTGGCAACACGGATGGCAGGGTAAACCCCACCTGGAGCAAGACCAAATAGGGATCCATCGGTGTGGCCCGCACTGGATCCGGGTAGGTTGCTAGAGCCGCGCGGCGACGCGCGGCCCAGATGAATGACTGCCGATCGGGCGGTTTCGTGCCGCCCGATCACAGAACCCGGCTTACAGGCCGGCTCCCGAACCTCCACGCCCCGAAACGACCCGGCGAAACCACCTGCGCACCCCGCCGGCAGACACGGGATCGCCATGATTTTCAGGCATTTTTGCTTGACCTGCCCTATTGGCGTGCTTATAGTGTCGAATCGTGGTGAATTGTGGTGATTCGGGGCGAATCAGGTCAGGGCACGCATGTTTCGTGGCGCAAGCACGCTCAATATGGACGCCAAGGGGCGTATCGCGATACCGGCGCGGTATCGCGATGAGATCGTTGCGCGTGCCGGCGGCAACCTGGTCCTGACCGTCAATAACACCCGCGAACGTTGCCTGTGGTTGTTCACTCTGGATGAGTGGGAAAAGGCGGAGGCCAAGCTGGTGCAGCTCTCCAGTTTCGACAAGCAGGCTCAGTTTCTCAAGCGGCTGCTCATCGGCTACGCCAGCGACTGCGAGATGGACAGTGCCGGCCGCATGCGCATCGCGGCGCCGCTGATCGAGTTCGCCGGCCTGTCGAAGCAGGTGGTGCTGATCGGTCAGGGCAACAAGTTCGAGCTGTGGGATGACGCGCTATGGAAGGCGAAGTGCGACGAATGGCTGGCCGAGCCCGTCGAGGAGGACGGCACGGTCTCCGAGCAGGTGGCCAACCTGTCGCTGTAGTGGAACAGGTCGACGCCGGACACATTCCGGTACTCTCTAGGGAGGTTGTCGAAGCGTTGAATCTGCCCGCCGACGGTTTCCTGGTAGACGCCACCTTCGGGCGCGGCGGCCACGCGCGGCTGTGCCTCGAGCGGCTTGGCCCCAACGGGCGCATCCTGGCTATCGACCGCGACCCGGAGGCGGTGGCATGGGGCGCGCGGTTGTTCGCCGACGAGCCGCGCATCAAGGTGGTGCGGGGACGTTTTTCCGACCTCGCCCGGCTCATTGCCCGCTACGTGCCGGACGTACGGGTCGACGCCGTGCTGCTGGACCTCGGCGTATCCTCGCCGCAACTCGACAGCGCGGCGCGCGGTTTCAGCTTCGGCGCCGACGGGCCCCTGGACATGCGCATGGACCCCGAATCCGGCGAGAGCGCGGCCGACTGGCTTGCCCAGGTCGAGGAGCGGGAGCTGGCCCGCGTGATTCGCACGTTGGGCGAGGAGCGATACGCGCGCCGCATCGCGGCCGCCATCAAGCGCGCCACGGCGGCCGGCGCCCTCAACACCACGGCGGACCTGGCGCAGCTTGTCTGCGAGGCGGTACCCACCCGCGAACGCCACAAGCATCCGGCCACGCGCACCTTCCAGGCCATCCGCATGCATGTCAACGGCGAACTGGACGAGCTGGCGCGGGTGCTGCCCCAGACGCTCGACGTCCTCGCCGGCGGCGGGCGCCTGGTGGTGATCAGTTTTCATTCCCTGGAGGACCGGATGGTCAAGCGGTTCATGCGCGGCGAATCGCGGGGCGACGACTTCCCACCGGACATGCCGGTGACCGCGGACATGCTGCACCCCCGGGTTGCCCTCGTGGGCAAGGCGGTGCGCGCCGGCGACGCCGAGCTCGGGAAAAACCCGCGCGCCCGCAGCGCGGTCATGCGCGTTGCGGAGAAGCTGCCGTGAGGCCGCTGGTGCCGTTGGTCGTGATTTCCCTGATCGTCAGCGCCATGGTGCTGGTGCTGGTGCGCTACGAGAGTCGCCTGGCTTTCGCGCAGCTGCATCGACTGGATACCGCGCGCGACGACCTCAACGTCGAATACGGCCGGCTGCTGCTCGAGCGGGCCACCTGGTCCCTGTCGCAGCACGTCGAGCAGGCGGCCGCCGAACGACTGTCGATGAAGCGCCCCGACGAGGACGCCGTGGTCACGCTGGTGGTGCCCGGGGAGGCGCGCGAATGAGTCACCGCAAGAGCCGCTTCAGCCCCTTCCGCCACTTCTCCAGCCTGGCCGTGTTGCTCGCCGGCTTCGGCCTGCTGCTCGTCCAGGCCGCGAGCCTGCAGTGGGAACAGGGCGAGTTCCTCAAGAAGCAGGGCGCCGCGCGCGCGGTGCGCACCGTGGAGGTGAAGCCGAATCGCGGCCGGATCCTCGACAGGAACGGCGAAATTCTCGCGGTGAGCACGCCGGTGGATTCGATCACCGTCGAGCCGGTGGTGTTTTGCACGCATCCCGACGGCTGGCCGGGCCTGGCCGAGGCGCTGGGCCGGGAGGTTTCGCGCATCGCCGATTTGTGCGCCACGCACGGTGAGGCCAGTTTCGCCTACCTTGCGCGCCACCTGCCGCCGGCGGAAGCGCGGGCGATTCTCGATCTCCAGGTCGCCGGCGTACATGCCCAGCGCGAATACCGTCGCTACTACCCGCTGGGCCCCGTCGCCGCCCACGTGGTCGGCGTGACGGACATAGACGACAGGGGCCTGGAGGGCCTGGAGCGTCGCTTCGACCCGGTGCTTTCCGGCGAGGCCGGGCTCAACCGCATCGTGCGCGACCGCCGCGGCCGCGTCGTGGAGCGCGTGCAACGCATCGAGGCGGTGCGCCACGGGGCGGATCTCGATACCAGTATCGATGCCCGCGTACAGTACGCCACGCGCCGCGCGCTGGCGGCGTCGGTGAATGAGTTCAGGGGCGCGGGCGCGTCCGCGGTAGTGCTCGACGCGCGAAGCGGCGAGATCCTCGCCATGGTCAACGTGCCCGACTACAACCCCAACCGGCGCGATCGCAGCACGGGCGCCGCGCTTCGGAATCGCGCCGTCACCGACCTGCTCGAGCCGGGCTCGACCATCAAGCCATTTACCGTGGCAATGGCGCTTCAGAGCGGTCGGTTCGACGTCGACACGGTGATCGACACCAGCGGCGGCCGCTACCGGGTCGGCGGTCATACCATCCACGACGTACACGACTACGGCAAGCTCACCGTGTCACGGGTGATCGTCAAGTCGAGCAACATCGGCGCGGCCAAGATCGCCATGGAGTTTCCGCCGCTGTTGCTCTACCACACGTTGCGCGATGTCGGCTTCGGCGCGCCGACGGGCGTCGAACTGCCCGGCGAGCGCAGCGGAAATCTGCCCCAGCGCAAGCGGTGGCGCCCAATCGAACATGCCACGCTTTCCTATGGCTACGGCCTGTCGGCCACGCCCGTGCAGATCGCCCAGGCCTACGCGGTGCTCGCCAACGGCGGCCGCATCGTGCCGCTGACCATCCGCAAGCGCAACGCGCCCGTTCGCGGCGAACGCATCCTCTCGGAATCGGTGGTGGCGTCCGTCGCCGCCATGCTCGAGGACGTGGTCAGCCGCGAGGGCACCGCGCGCCGCGCGCGGGTGCCGCACTACCGCGTCGCGGGCAAGACCGGGACCAGCCACAAGCTGGTCGACGGGCGCTACGCCGACGATCGCTACGTGTCGTCCTTTGCCGGATTCGCGCCAGTTTCCGACCCGCGCTTCGTCATGGTCATCGTGGTGGACGACCCTCGCTCGGACCGCTACTTCGGCGGCTACGTCGCCGCGCCGGTGTTCTCCGAGGTGATGGGCGAGGTGCTGCGCCTGTACGACATTCCCCCGGACGACCTGGAAGTGCCCGGCGTGCAGGTTGTCGCGAACGGCCCGCGGACCGATCCATGAACGCGGCCGTGCACACGCTGCGCGAATTGACCCGGGGCATCGCCGGCGACGCGGCGCTGCCCGATATCGCCGTGACCGGCCTGGCCCTGGACAGCCGTCGCGTGAGCGCCGGCGACCTTTTCCTGGCGGTTCCCGGACGCGCCGCCGACGGTCGGGATTTCATCGACGCCTCCATCGCCGCCGGCGCGGCGGCCGTGCTTGCCGAGGCCGGCGGCGCGGCGCGCGCCGATTCCGGCGCGCCGGTGTTCGAGGTGGCGGCGCTCAGGCGCCATCTGGGCACCATCGCCGATCGTTTCTTCGATCAACCCTCGCGCAGGCTGTGCGTGATCGGGGTGACCGGCACCAACGGCAAGACCACCTGCAGCCACATGCTGGCCCAGGCGCTCGCCGCCCTGGGCGCCGACAGCGCGGTGATGGGCACGATGGGCAACGGCCGGCCCGATGCCCTCTCGCCGGCCGACCTGACCACCGCGGACGCAATAACCGTGCACGGCGAGCTGCGGCGCCTGCTGGATGACGGCGTGAGGTTCGTCGCCATGGAAGTGTCCTCCCACGCCCTCGACCAGGGTCGCGTCGACAAGGTCGCCTTCGATTTCGCCGTGTTCACCAACCTGAGCCAGGATCATCTCGATTACCACGACGACATGGACGCCTACGGGGCGGCCAAGGCGCGCCTGTTCGCGCTGCCGGATCTCGCCGCCTGCGTGATCAACGTGGACGACGTTTTCGGTCGCCGTCTCGCCGAGGCCATCGACGCCGACCGTCTGTGGAGCTACGGCGGCAGCGAGGACGCTCGCGTTCGTCGCAAGTCGCTAGTCCTCGACGGCGACACGATCGTGATCGACGTCGATTGCGGCGGCACGACCGCGCGCCTCGACGTTCCGCTGGCGGGCCGCTTCAACGCCGACAACGCCGTGGCGGTGTTCGCGACGCTGCTGGCCATGGGGTTCGAGATCCCGCGCGCCGCAGCCGCCATGCGCGCGGTGCGGGCCGTGCCCGGACGCATGGAGCGCTTCGACGCCGCGGGCCGGCCCACGGTGATCGTCGACTACGCGCACACGCCGGACGCGCTGGAAAAAGCCCTGTCTGCCTGCCGGGAAGGCTTGCGCGGCGCGCTGTGGGTGGTTTTCGGCTGCGGCGGCGACCGCGATCGCGCCAAGCGCGCGCCGATGGGCGCCGTGGCCGCACGGCTTGCCGATCACGTGGTGCTCACCAACGACAACCCGCGCGGCGAGGACCCCCTGGACATCATCAACGCGATCAGTGAAGGCGGCGACGGCCGCGAAACCGTACTGCCCGACCGCCGTACCGCGATCGCTCACGCCATCACCCACGCCGCGCCCGAAGACATCGTGCTGGTGGCCGGCAAGGGCCACGAGAGCGGGCAGAGCGCGGGCGGCGTGACGCGTCCATTCAGCGATCGCGAGTGCGTGAGCGAACTGCTGGGGAGTGCGCCGTGATGTCGTTGTCGGCCGCCGCATCCGTTCTCGGCGCCGAGCTTTGCGGCGCCGACCGCGAGTTCACCGCCGTGTCGACCGATTCTCGCAATCCGTGCAAGGGCGCCCTGTTCGTCGCCTTGCGGGGCGAGCGGTTCGACGGTCACGACTTCGTCGAACAGGCGGTTGCCAACGGCGCCGCCGGCGTGTTGGGCGAGCGCGAGACGGTTCCCGGCGTATCCACCGTTCGCGTGGCCGACAGCCTCGATGCCTTGCAGCGACTCGCGGCGCACTGGCGACGCCGGTTTCATTGCGGCCTCGTCGCCATCACCGGCAGCAACGGCAAGACCACGGTCAAGGAGATGGTCGGCGCCATCGTCACGCGCGCCGCGCCGTCGCTGGTCAGTAGCGGAAATCTCAACAATCACATTGGCGTCCCCCTGTCGCTGCTGCGCCTGCGCGAGGCACATCGTTACGCCGTCATCGAGATGGGCATGAACCATGCCGGCGAACTGTCGCTGCTCTCGAGCCTTGCGGCGCCCGACGTGGCGCTGGTCAACAACGCCGCGGCGGCCCACCTCGAGGGCCTGGGCAGCGTCGAGGGCGTGGCGCGCGCCAAGGGCGAGATTTTCTCGGGTCTGTCCGGAGACGGTACGGCGGTCATCAACGCCGACGACGAATATTGCGATTACTGGCGCGGTCTCAACGCGAGCCGGCGCTGCATCACCTTCGGTATTGACACCGACGCCGACGTGCGCGGCGTCGTCGACGCGGGCACCGATCGCTGCATGCTGGTCATCACGCACGGCGACACGCGCGTCGACACGGTGCTGCCGGTAGGCGGCGTCCACAACGCGCGCAATGCCGTGGCGGCCGCCGCCGCGGCGTTCGCGCTCGGGATCGACGCCGATCATGTCGCCGCGGGCCTGGCCGCGTTCACGCCGGTGGGCGGGCGCAGCGAGGTGGTGATGCTGACCGACGGCACCCGACTGATCAACGATACCTACAACGCCAACCCGGCTTCCATGGCCGCGGCCGTCGACATGCTGGCCCGCTACGACGGCGCGCGGGTGCTGGTCATGGGCGACATGGGCGAGTTGGGAAACGGCGCGGCCGCGTTGCACCGCGAGGTGGGCGAGCGCGCGCGAGCCGCCGGCGTGCAGCGCCTGCTGACGCTCGGACCGCTGAGCCGCGAGGCGGCGGCCGCATTCGGCGTCGGCGCGCAGTCCTTCGACGAGATCGATGCGCTGCTGCGCGTGCTTCGCCGCGAGACCGGCGCGGGCGTGACGGTGCTGGTGAAGGGCTCCCGCGCCATGCGCATGGAGCGGGTGTCCCGTGACCTGTCCGTCGCCGCGGAGGAGGCGCGCTGATGCTGCTCTACCTGTTCGACTGGCTCGCCGAACACTACTCCGTGTTCAACGTGTTTCGCTACCTGACGTTGCGCGGTATCTGCGGCGTGCTGACCTCACTGGTGATCTGCTTCACGGTGGGCCCGGTCATGATCCGCAAGCTCAGCCATCACCAGATCGGCCAGACGGTGCGCGAGGACGGCCCGCCGACGCACTTCGAGAAAGTCGGCACGCCGACCATGGGCGGCGTGCTGATCCTGGTGTCGGTGGCGCTGTCTACGCTGCTGTGGGCAGACCTGGCCAACCGCTTCGTGTGGGCGGCGCTCGTAACCTGCATCGCCTTCGGCGTGATCGGCTGGGTCGACGACTACAAGAAGCTCGTCAATAAGAACCCGCGCGGCATGGGCGCGCGCAACAAGTTCGCCTCGCAAACCCTGGCAGGGCTCGGCGTGGCGCTGTTCCTGTACCACACCGCGCAGGATCCGGCCGAGTTGCTGCTGATCGTGCCGCTGTTCAAGGAAGTCGCCGTCGACCTCGGCTTCGGCTACGTGCTTCTCACCTACCTGGTCATCGTCGGCACCTCCAACGCGGTGAACCTGACCGACGGGTTGGACGGTCTCGCCATCCTGCCGACCGTCCTGGTGGCGGGCGGCCTGGCCATCTTCGCCTACCTGACCGGTCATGCCATCTTCAGCAGCTACCTTGGCATTCCCTTCATTCCCGGCGTCGGCGAAGTGCTCATTTTCTGCGCCGCGCTGGTGGGGGCGGGGCTGGGGTTCCTGTGGTTCAACACCTACCCCGCCATGGTCTTCATGGGCGATATCGGCGCCCTGGCCCTGGGCGCCGCCATCGGCGTGGTGGCGGTGATCGTTCGCCAGGAGATCGTGCTGGTGATCATGGGCGGCATCTTCGTCATGGAAACGATGTCGGTGATCCTGCAAGTGGCCTCCTACAAGCTGCTTGGCAAGCGGCTGTTCCGCATGGCCCCGCTGCATCATCACTTCGAGCTCAAGGGGTGGCCCGAGCCGCGGGTCAGCGTGCGTTTCTGGATCATCAGCCTGATTCTCGTGCTGGTGGGCCTGGCCACCCTCAAGGTGCGCTGATGGCGATGGCGATGACAAGCGACACGATCGTGCAGGCACCCGCTACGCTGGTGGTGGGCCTGGGTGACAGCGGCTACTCGGTGGTGCGTTTTCTCACCCGGTGCGGCAATCGGCCGGTCGTGGCCGACAGCCGCGACGCGCCGCCCATGATCGAGCGACTGCGACGCGAACACCCGGACGTGGAGGTTCACCTCGGCGCCTTCGATCCGGCGCTGTTCACCGCCTTCGACCGGGTCGTGGTGAGTCCGGGAGTGTCGGTGGGCGAGCCCGCCGTGCGCGCGGCGGCTGCGGCCGGCGCCGAGATCGTCGGCGACGTGGAGCTGTTCGCCGCGATGGCCGGCGCGCCGGTAATCGCGGTGACCGGCTCCAACGGCAAGAGCACCGTTACCGCGCTCACCGGTGAGCTCCTCGCCGCGGCGGGCCGCGATGCGCGCGTGGGCGGCAACATCGGCGTGCCGGTGCTCGATCTGCTGGACGGCGACCGACCGGACTTCTACGTCCTGGAGCTTTCCAGCTTCCAGCTCGAGACCACCTCGAGTCTCGCCACGGCCGCCGCGGTGGTGCTAAACGTCACGCCGGACCACATGGACCGCTACGCCGACGTGGCCGCTTACGCCCGCGCCAAGTCGCGCATCTATCGTCATTGCGGGACCTGCGTGGTGAATCGCGATGACACCATCGCCGGGCACCTCGCCCCGAACGGCTCGACGCAACGCGTCAGTTTCGGGTTGTCCGCGCCGCCCGGCGACGACGACTTCGGGCTGCGAACCGGTCGTGCCGGTGGGGTCGACCTGGTGCGCGGGACGCGCCACTTGCTGGGCGTCGACAGCCTGCGCCTGCAGGGCAGTCACAACGTTTCCAACGTGCTCGCGTCGCTGGCGCTGGTGCACGTGGCGGGGGTCGAACTGGACGGCGCCGTGCTCGCGCGCGCCGCCAGCTTCGCCGGACTGCCGCATCGCATGGAGTTGGTCGTGGAACACGCGGGCGTGCGATGGATCAACGATTCCAAGGGTACCAACGTTGGCGCCGCCTGCGCGGCGATCAAGGGCATCGACCGCCCGATCGTGTTGATCGCCGGCGGCGTTGGCAAGGGCGCGGACTTCTCGCCGCTGGCCGAGGCCGCCATCGGTCGCGTCAACCACGCCATCGTGCTGGGCGTCGACCGCGCCGGCCTCGCCGCGGCGCTCTCGCCGGTGATTCCCGTCAGCGAGGCCGAAAGTCTCGCCGACGCCCTCGCCCAGGCGACCGACGTTGCGCGCCCGGGTACCGTGGTGCTGTTTTCCCCGGCCTGCGCCAGCTTCGACATGTTTCGCAACTTCGAGCATCGCGGTGACGTGTTCCGTTCGCTGGTGCGGGAGGCGACGACATGCAAGCCGTAGTCGCCGCAATGTTCGACCCGGCACGCCTTGCGTGGCGTGTCGACGGGGTGTTTCTCGGCGGCGTTGTCGCGCTGTTGGGTTTCTCGCTGGTGATGGTGTTTTCCGTCACCGTGGTCGCCGACGACGGCGGGGCCGATTTCTCGCGCATCCTGCGCCACGGCGCCTATATCGGCATCGGTTGCGTGGCGATGGGCGTGTTCGCCCTGCTGCCGGTTTCGCTGTGGCAACGCTTCGCGCGGCCGCTGATGGTGGCCGGCGTGGTGCTGCTGGCGCTGGTGCTCGTGCCCGGTATCGGAATAGAGGTCAACGGCAGCCAGCGCTGGTTTGCCGTCGGGGCGGTGCGGGTGCAGCCCTCCGAGCTCATGAAGCTCATCATGATCGTCTACATGGCCGACTACCTGACGCGGCGGCGCGCCCAACTTCGAAGCTTCCGCCTGGGCGTTTTCAATGTCGGGCTGGTGGTGGCGCTGGTCGGCGTGCTGCTGTTGCTGGAGCCGGACCTCGGCACGACGGTGGTGCTGGCCGCCACGGTGTTCGCCATGATGTACGTCTCCGGCGTGCGCTACCTGCACATGCTGCTGTGCGTTCTGGCGGCGGCCGCGGCTTTCGCGGTTCTCGTCTACATTTCGCCCTACCGCCTGGAGCGCGTGCTGAGCTTCCAGAATCCGTGGGCGGATCCGTACGACAGCGGCTTCCAGCTCTCCCAGGCGCTGATCGCCTTCGGTCGCGGCGAATGGTTCGGGGCCGGACTTGGTCAAAGTATCCAGAAGCTCTATTACCTGCCGCATGCCAGCAACGACTTTCTCGCCGCGGTGGTCGCGGAGGAACTGGGACTGGCGGGAATCGCACTGCTGATCGGCCTCTACGTGTTGTTGCTGTGGCGCGGCTTCGCCGTGGCCGCGGCGGCGGAACGCGGCGGTCACGATTTCAGCGCGCGGATGGTCCACGGCATCGTCATGATGATCGCCATGCAGGCCCTCGTGAATCTCGGCGTGAACATGGGCGTGCTGCCGACCAAGGGATTGACCCTGCCGCTGATGAGCTACGGCGGCAGCAGCATGATCGTCACCCTGGCGTTGGTCGGGCTGGTGCTCGCCGTCGACCGCGAAACGCGTCACCCCGCGGGGAGGCGCAGGCGATGAAGACGTTGCTTGTGATGGCGGGCGGTACCGGCGGGCATGTCTACCCGGCGCTCGCGGTTGCCGAGTTCCTGCGTGATCGCGGGGTGAACATCGTGTGGTTGGGCACCCGCGCCGGGCTCGAGGCGCGCGTCGTGCCCGCGGCGGGTTTCGACATTCGCTGGCTGACGATCTCGGGACTGCGCGGCAAGGGATTGGGTCGCTATCTTGTCATGCCGTTCATGCTGATGCGGGCGATTCTTCAGGGCATCGCGGTCGTGCGCGCGGTGCGCCCCGACGCGCTGCTGGGCATGGGCGGATTCGCCGCCGGTCCCGGCGCGATATCGGGTTGGCTGCTGCGCCGGCCCCTGGTGATCCACGAGGCGAACGCCAGCGCCGGGCTCACCAATCGACTGCTGGCGCCGCTGGCGCGCAGGGTGCTGTGCGGATTCCCGCGCACCGAGGGCCTGCCGGCGCGTGCCGAGTGGACCGGCAATCCGGCGCGGTCCCAGATACGACCGCGTTCAGCGGCCTCGACGGCCGGCGGCCCGCTCAACATCCTGGTGGTCGGCGGCAGCCTGGGCGCGCGGGTGTTCAATCAGAAACTACCGCCGATGCTGAAGGATCGGATCGCGGCCGGCGCCGTGACCGTGCGACACCAGTGCGGCCGCGGCAACGCGGACGCGGTGGCGGCACTGTACGACGAGCACGGCGTAGAGGCGCGCGTGGAGGAGTTCATCGACGACATGGGCGCGGCCTACGCCGAGGCGGACCTCGTCATCTGTCGCGCGGGCGCCATGACCGTTGCCGAAATCTGCATCGCCGGGGTCGCCGCCATCCTGGTGCCGTTTCCGTTCGCGGCCGGCGATCATCAAACCGCGAACGCGCGTTACCTGTCGGACCGGAACGCGGCGGTGTTGATGCCCGAATCCGCGCTCGACGGCGAAAAACTCGCGAAACTGGTGGCGGAATTCCACGCCGATCGCGCGGCGCTGGCGGCCATGGGCGAGCGCGCCGGGCGCCTGGCGCGACCCGACGCCACCGAGTGCGTGGGCGCGGCATGCGAGGAGGTGATGCGTGCGTGAGTTCGTGCACCACGTCCATTTCGTCGGCATCGGCGGCGCCGGCATGAGCGGCATCGCCGAAGTGCTGCTGGGCCAGGGTTATCGCGTGAGCGGTTCGGACCTTTCGGAGAGCGAGAACATCCGCCGCCTGCGCGAACGCGGCGCGACGGTGTCGGTGGGTCACGACGCCGCCAACGTGGCCGGGGCCGACGTGGTGGTGGTGTCCTCCGCGGTGGCCGCCAACAACGTCGAGGCGGTGGCGGCGCGGGCAGCTGGCATCCCGGTCATTCCGCGCGCCGAAATGCTGGGCGAACTGATGCGCTTCGGCCAGGGCATTGCGGTCGCGGGTACCCATGGGAAAACCACCACCACGTCCCTGGTGGCGAGCATTCTCGCCCAGGCGGGACTCGATCCCACCTTCGTGGTCGGCGGACTGGTCAACAGCATCGCCTCCAACGCGCGCCTGGGGCAAGGCGACTACCTGGTTGCCGAGGCCGATGAGAGTGACGCCTCTTTCCTGCACCTGCAGCCGCTGATCTCGGTGGTCACCAACGTGGACGTGGACCATATGGACGCCTACGGCGGCGACTTCGAGCAGTTGCGCCGCACCTTCACGGATTTCCTCCACAACCTGCCTTTCTACGGCCTGGCGATCCTGTGCCTGGACGACCCGGTGCTGAGGGACCTCGCGGCGGGCGTGCACCGCACCGTGGTGGGTTACGGGACCGTGCCGGAGGCCGATTATCGTGCCGTCGACATTACCCAGTCTGGCACCACCATGCACTTCGCGGTCGAGCGGCCGGAGCGTGGCGAGCCGCTGGCCATCGAGTTGGCGCTGCCCGGCTTTCACAACGTCCTCAATGCCACTGCCGCCATCGCCGTGGCCCACCGCCTCAAGGTCGCCGACGCCGAAATCGCCGCGGCCCTGAAGAATTTCGCCGGTATCGGTCGGCGCATGCAGCGGCTCGGCACACTCCCGCTGTCGGGCAAGTCGATGGAGATGGTCGACGACTATGCCCACCATCCGCGCGAGATCCGCGCCACGCTCGAGGCGGCACGCGGTGCCTGGCCGGACCGGCGGATCGTGGTGGTGTTTCAGCCCCATCGTTACAGTCGCACGCGGGACCTGTTCGATGACTTCGCCGAGTTGCTCTCGGGCGTCGAGCCGCTGGTGGTCAGCGAGGTCTATCCCGCCGGCGAGGCACCCATCAGCGCGGCTGACGGCCGCGCCCTGTGCCGGGCCATTCGCAAGCGCGGCGCGTCCGACCCGGTATTCGTCGAGTCCCTCGACGACCTTGCAGACGTGCTCGACGGGATCGGCAGGGACGGCGATATCGTGCTCACGCTGGGCGCGGGCGACATCGGCCGCCATGCGCGCCGGATGGTGGACGACGCCGCCGCCGGGGAGGGGCCGGCATGATGGCGGCCGAGCGACTCGACTCAATGCCCGACATGACCGGTATCCGCGGCGAGTTGCGCGCCGGCGAGCCGATGTCGGCGCACACCAGCTGGCGCGTGGGCGGGCCGGCCGACTGGTATTTCACCCCCGCCGACCGCGATGACCTGGCGACGTTCCTGCGACGTTTCGCGGACGAGCTGCCGGTGCTTTTCGTGGGCCTGGGATCGAACCTGCTGGTGCGAGACGGCGGTGTGCGCGGCGTCGTGATCGCCACGCACAAGGCGTTGTCGGGCATGCGCATCGAGGACGGGGAAGTCCTCTACGTCGAGGCCGGCGTGGCGTGTGCCCAGGTGGCTCGCTACGCCTCGCGCAACGACCTCGTCGGCGCGGAGTTCCTGGCCGGCATACCCGGTTGCATGGGCGGCGCGCTTGCCATGAACGCCGGCGCCTTCGGCGGCGAGACCTGGCGCGTCGTCCGGTCGGTCGACACGGTGGACCGCGAGGGCGACCAGGTGACCCGGCCGGCCTCCTCGTTCGAGACCGGCTACCGGCACGTGGCCCTGCCCGAGGGGTGCTGGTTCCTCGCCGCGCGGCTGCAGCTCGACCGCGGGGACGGCGAGGCGGGCAAGCAGGAGATCGCCAGTCTGTTGCGCCGCCGCGCGGACTCGCAGCCGGTGCAAAGCGCCAACGCCGGCTCGGTGTTCACCAATCCGCCCGGCGATCACGCGGCGCGCCTGATCGAGTCCTGCGGACTGAAGGGTTTCGCCATCGGCGATGCCCAGGTATCCGAGAAACACGCGAATTTCATCGTCAATCGCGGCGCGGCGACGGCGGCCGAGATCGAGAAACTGATCGACGCGGTGCGAACGCGGGTGCGCGCCGACACCGGTGTCGACTTGGTTCCTGAAGTGCGCTTCGCGGGAGAGGCCGATGGCTGAGCACGACGAATCCGCCACGGTCGGCGCGCGGTTGCAGTCGAGAATCGCGGTGCTCGCGGTGTCGCTGGTGGTGCTGGCATCGCTGGCCCTGGTGGCTCTCGACAGGCTGCTGCTACCGGGTCGCTTCGCCGTCAACGAAGTCATCGTCACCGGCGAGGCGCCCAATGTAGACCCGGCGACCGTGTTGCAGGCGGTGCGTGACGTCGGTGTGAAGTCCTGGTTCTCCGTGGATCTCGACGCCGTGGAGGACGCCGTGCGTCACGTGCCTTGGGTGTATCGCGCGTCGGTGCGCCGTCGCTGGCCGGGAAAGCTGGTGGTGACGGTCTCCCAGGCCGAACCGTTTGCGCGATACAACGACGCGGATTGGATCAACGAGACGGGCGAGCGCCTCTCGCTGCCGCCCGATTTCGCCGGTGCCGGCCTGCCGCGCCTGTACGGGCCCGAGCAGCGCGCAGGCGACGTGGCGCGGCAATACGCCCGGCTCGCTTCCCTGGTGGCGCCGGTCGAGTCCGTCACCGTGCGCTCGCTGGCGCTGGATGCGCGCGGCAGCTGGCAGATGGGCATCGCCGGCGCGGCGGACGACGTACCCCGGTCGGTCGAGATCACCGTGGGTCGCGAAGCGGTAACCGAGCGCGTCGAGCGGCTCGCCGCGGCACTGAAGGGCGAGCTCACCGCGCGCCTGAACATGATCGCCGCCATCGACCTGCGCTATCCGAACGGATTCGCGGTGCGTCCCGCCGATGGCGGGGCAGAGAGTCGGCACATGGCCGAACTGAAGTCTCCCGTCGCCGGCGGCGGCACGGGGTAACGAGCCGAATGCATAGATGAAGAAAAGCGACGAAAACCTGATTGTCGGACTCGACATCGGCACTTCCAAGATTCTTGCCATCGTGGCGGAGGATCGCGGCGAGGGCAACGTCGAGATCATCGGTGTCGGCCATCATCCATCGCGCGGCCTGAAGAAGGGCGTGGTGGCGAACATCGAGTCCACCGTGCAGTCCATTCAGCGCGCGGTGGAGGAAGCCGAGCTGATGGCCGGCTGCCAGATCCTTTCTGTGTACGCCGGCATCGCCGGCTCGCACATCAACAGCTTCAATTCCCACGGCGTGGTCGCCATCCGCGACAACGAGGTAAGCGCCAGCGACGTCGAGCGGGTAATCGAGGCGGCTCGGGCGCTGGCCATTCCGAACGACCAGAAGATCCTGCACATCCTGCCGCAGGACTTCATCATCGACGGACAGGAAGGCATCCGCGAGCCGATCGGCATGAGCGGCGTGCGCATGGAAGCGAAGGTGCACATCATCACCGGCGCGGTGAGCGCGGCGCAGAACATCGTCAAGTGCATCCGCCGCTGCGGGCTGGAAGTGGACGACATCATTCTCGAGCAGCTCGCCTCCAGCTACTCGGTGCTCGACGAGGATGAAAAGGAACTCGGCGTTTGCATCGTCGATATCGGCGGCGGCACCACCGACATCGCCGTGTTCACCGAGGGCGCGATCCGCCATACCGCGGTCCTGCCGATCGCCGGCGACCAGATCACCAACGACATCGCCGTGGCGCTGCGCACGCCGACGCAGGCCGCCGAGGAGATCAAGAAGAAGTTCGGGTGCGCGCTGACCCAGCTCGCGCCGCACGGCGAAATGATCGACACCCCAAGCGTCGGCGATCGCGCGCCGCGCAAGCTGGCGCGATCGACCCTGGCCGAGGTCATCGAGCCGCGCGTCGAGGAACTGTACCTGCTGGCGCAGGCGGAGTTGCGGCGCAGCGGCTACGAGGAGCTGATCGGCACCGGCATCGTGCTCACGGGCGGCAGCTCGAAGATGGACGGCATGGTGGAGTTGGCCGAGGAGATTTTCCACATGCCCGTGCGCCTCGGCGTGCCGCAGTACGTCGGCGGGCTGTCCGAGGTGGTGCGCAACCCGATCTACTCCACCGGTGTCGGGCTGACCCTGTTCGGCGCCGCCAACCGGCCGGCCGATTCACGCAAGGCGCAACCGAAAGGCGGGCGGATGGGATCGATCGTGGAGCGAATGAAGTCCTGGTTTCAGGGCAATTTCTGACAATTTTTCCAGGTAGACGAAGGCAAGGGCAATGAGCAAGGGAAAAGGCAGCCATGAGGGCTCGAGAGACGGGAGCGCGGCGCGCCGCGCTCCAGCGACATACACAAGGCAGCGGAGACACAGCAATGTTTGAACTGGTAGAAACCGTAGGACAGCAAGCGGTTATCAAGGTCATCGGCATCGGAGGCGGCGGCGGCAACGCGGTCGACCACATGTTGTCGGCCAATCTCGAAGGCGTCGACTTCATCAACGCCAACACCGACGCCCAGGCGCTGCAGCGTTCGGGCGTGCCCCGGCTGTTGCAGTTGGGCGAGGCACTGACCAAGGGACTGGGCGCCGGCGCCAATCCGGAGATCGGCCGCCAGGCCGCGATCGAGGACCGCGATCGCATCGCCGATATCCTCGAGGGCGCGGACATGATCTTCCTGACCTCGGGCATGGGCGGCGGCACCGGCACCGGCGCGGCCCCGGTGGTGGCCGAACTGGCTCGCGAACGCGGCATTCTCACCGTGGCGGTGGTGACCAAGCCATTTCCCTTCGAGGGTAAAAAGCGTATCGAGGCGGCGGAGCAGGGCATCGCCGAACTCCGCCAGTACGTCGATTCGCTGATTACCATTCCCAACGAGAAGGTGCTCTCCGTCATGGGCAAGCAGGCGACCCTGCTGGACGCCTTCGGGCGCGCCAACGAGGTACTGCTCAACGCCGTGCAGGGCATCGCCGAACTGATCACGCGCCCCGGCCTGATCAACGTCGACTTTGCCGACGTGCGCACCGTCATGTCCGAGATGGGCGTGGCGATGATGGGCTCGGCGACCGCCTCCGGCGACGATCGCGCCCAGGAAGCCGCCCGCGCGGCGGTGTCGAGTCCCCTGCTGGAGGACATCGACATCCACGGCGCCAAGGGCATCCTGGTGAACGTGACCGCCGGCATGGACATGTCGATCGGCGAGTTCTCCGAGGTCGGCGACATCGTCAGCGAGTACGCTTCCGAGGACGCCACCGTGGTCATCGGTACGGTGCTCGACCCGGAGATGGCCGGCGACCTGCGGGTCACCATGGTCGCCACCGGCATCGGCGAGGCCCAGGCGGTTCGAAAGCCCGTGCGCCCAAAAGTGGTACACTCGCAAAAACTGGAGGCCGACACCACCGAGTCTCGCGAGCAGCCGACGGTAATTCGATCTCGTCGCGCGGTTGCCGGCGGTTCGGCGGCGGTCGCCGCGGACGGTACGACGGACATGGATTACCTGGACATTCCGGCATTCCTCCGTCGTCAGGCCGATTAGGGCGCGAACGCGCAGGTCCGTGCGAACGGATTGCGTGGACGGCACATGGGTCCTGGGGGGCCGAAATGCCGATTCCGCTGCCCCTGGCGGCGTTTCGGCCCGCCTTCGCGGGGCCGCGCACGATGTCGTGCGCGGCCATGCGAATGCAGTGCATGGGCGGCTCGCGTCGCCCGGCCCGAAACCGGGCTAAACCCCTAAAATACCATTGAAAAGGTACACAAGGATGACAATCTGGTGTACAGTCCGGTGCCGTCGGGGGAGGCGATCCCCGGGTACGGTGGTGCACAAGATAAAACGACTAAAATAAACCGAGGAACTATCCCTCCCAATCAAGTCCATTCAATGATCAGGCAGCGAACTCTAAAAAATGTCATTCGTGCGACCGGCGTCGGTCTGCACACGGGGGAAAAAGTCTACCTGACCCTGCGACCGGCACCCGTGGATTCGGGCATCGTGTTCCGCAGGACCGACCTCGATCCGGTGGTCGAGGTGCCGGCCAAGCCCGAGTACGTGGGCGACACGCGCATGTCGACCACTATCGAGAAGGACGGCGTACGGATTTCCACCGTCGAACACCTGATGTCGGCGTTTGCGGGCATCGGCATCGACAATGCCATCATCGACCTCACGGCGCCGGAAGTGCCGATCATGGACGGTTCGGCGGGGCCTTTCGTCTTCCTGCTGCAATCGGCGGGGATCGAGGAGCAGTCGCGCCCCAAGCAGTTCATCCGCGTGAAAAAGAAGGTCGAACTATCCGACGGCGACAAGTGGGTGCGCTTTGAACCCTTCAACGGCTTCAAGGTGTCGTTCACCATCGATTTCAACCACCCGATCTTCCAGGCCTCGACGCAGGTCGCCAGCGTGGATTTCTCCACCACGTCGTTCGTGAAGGAAGTCAGTCGCGCCCGCACCTTCGGCTTCCTGCAGGACCTCGAGAACCTGCGCGAGGCGGGACTGGCCCGCGGCGGCAGTCTCGACAATGCCATCGTCATGGACCAGTTTCACATCCTCAACGAGGACGGGTTGCGCTACGAGGACGAGTTCGTCAAGCACAAGGTGCTCGATGCCATCGGCGACCTGTACCTGCTCGGCCACCCGTTGATCGGCGCTTTCTCCGCCCACAAGTCCGGCCACGCCCTGAACAACCGCCTGCTGCGCACCATCGTCGCCGACAAGGAAGCCTGGGAACTGGTCTCCTTCGACGACGCCGAGGACGCACCGATCATTTTTACCCGGCCGGTTACGGCCTAGGCGCCTCCCGCTACGCGGTCGGCCGCGCCGCGCGACCGTGGGACAAGCGCGGACGTTTGGGTAGAATACGCCCCCCGTCGTTCATCGTCCGTCCCGGAGAGTGCCCATGCAAAACGACCCCGTCGCCGACGAGCCGCGTTCCGGGCTCTGGTTGCGGCTGCTGTGGATGTTCCTGTTCTACCTGCTGCTCTTCCACGCGGTTGCGGTGATCGTCGCGCTCACGGCACTGGTCCAGTTCGTGCTCGTGCTGATCAACGGCGCGCCGCAGGGGCGACTGCGCG
The DNA here is from genome assembly GCA_030429665.1 of Gammaproteobacteria bacterium. Taxonomy (GTDB): domain Bacteria; phylum Pseudomonadota; class Gammaproteobacteria; order Arenicellales; family CAJQKF01; genus BQJD01. The sequence continues at coordinate 42,593 of JAUIEZ010000020.1, forward strand.
AGTTCTCGGCGGCGCTCAGCCGTTACGCGTACCAGATCCTCCAGTTTCTCAGTTTCAACGATTCGCGCAAACCGTTTCCGTTTTCCGAGTTTCCCGATCCCGAGTGACGCCGCGGATCGGGCACCCATTTGTGGAGTGACACCATTGGATTTTTCCTACAACCCCGAGGAGATCGAACGCGACGCCCAGCAGTATTGGCTGGAGAACAAGAGCTTCGAGGTCGTCGAGGATCCGAACAAGGAGAAATATTACTGCCTGTGCATGTTCCCGTATCCGTCGGGCAAGCTCCACATGGGGCACGTGCGCAACTACACCATCGGCGACGTCATTTCGCGCTACCAGCGCATGCAGGGCAAGAACGTCCTGCAGCCGATGGGCTGGGACGCCTTCGGGCTGCCGGCGGAAAATGCGGCCATCGCCAACCGCGTGCCGCCGGCGCGGTGGACGTACGAAAACATCGAATACATGAAGGGGCAGCTCAAGCGACTCGGCTTCGCCTACGACTGGACCCGCGAGCTGGCGACCTGCCAACCCGACTACTACCGCTGGGAGCAGTGGTTGTTCACCCGGCTTTACGAGAAGGGCATTGCCTACAAGGCGCTCGCCGAGGTCAACTGGGACCCGGTGGAGGAATCCGTGCTGGCCAACGAACAGGTCATCGACGGGCGCGGCTGGCGCTCGGGCGCCAAGGTCGAGCGGCGGCAGATCCCGCACTGGTTCCTGCGCATTACCGATTATGCCGAGGAGCTTCTCGCCTGCCTCGACGACCTGCCCGGCTGGCCGGAATCGGTCAAGACCATGCAGCGAAACTGGATCGGGCGTTCGGAGGGTCTGGAGATCGACTTCGCCATTGACGGCGAAGGCGAGCCGCTGCGCATCTTCACCACCCGGCCGGACACGATATTCGGCGCCACGTTCATGGCGGTGGCCGCCGACCACCCGCTCGCGCAACGCGCCGCGTCGCGCGACGCGGAAATCGCCGCCTTCGTCGATGAGTGTCGCCGGGGCGGGTTCAAGGAAGCCGACGTCGAAACCATGGAAAAGAAGGGGCGGCCGCTCGGCGTCGACGCCATCAACCCGTACAACGGCGAGCGCATTCCCGTGTGGGTCGCGAATTTCGTCCTCATGGGTTACGGCACCGGCGCCGTCATGGCGGTGCCGGCCCACGACGAACGCGACCACGCCTTCGCGACTCGTTTCGAGCTGCCCATCCGCCAGGTCATCGCGCCAGCCGACGGCACCGAGGTGGACGTCCAGGCCGCCGCCTGGACCGACAAGGAAAACATGGTCACGGTAAACTCCGGCGAGTTCTCCGGGCTCGACTTCAAAACCGCGTTTGACCGCATTGCCGCCGCCGCCGAAGCCGGCGGTTTCGGCGCGCGACGGGTCAACTACCGCCTGCGCGACTGGGGCCTGTCGCGGCAGCGATACTGGGGCTGTCCGGTGCCCATGATCGAGCGCGAGGGGGGCGATCCGGTGGCGGTGCCCGAGGACCAGCTGCCGGTGGTGCTGCCCGAGGACGTCACCGTGCAAGGGGGCGGTTCACCGCTCAAGCAGATCGCCGAGTTCGTCAACACGGTGGATCCCGAAACCGGGCAGCCGGCGCGGCGCGACACCGACACTTTCGATACCTTCGTCGAGTCTTCGTGGTACTACGCGCGGTTCGCGTGCGCCGACAACGACGCCGCCATGCTCGACGAGCGCGCGAATTACTGGCTGCCGGTCGACCAGTACATCGGCGGCATCGAGCACGCCATATTGCACCTGCTCTACGCGCGCTTCTTCCACAAGCTGATGCGTGACGAGGCTCTGGTGACGAGCGACGAGCCGTTTACCAACCTGCTCACCCAGGGCATGGTGCTGGCGGAGACCTACTACCGCGAGGGCGAGAGCGGAAAGAAGCTCTATTTCGCGCCCGACGAGGTCGATGTCGAACGCGACGAGACCGGCCGCGTCGCACTCGCACGCCTGAAGGCCGACGGCGAGCCGGTCGAGATCGGGCGCATGGAGAGCATGTCGAAGTCCAAGCGAAACGGCGTCGATCCCGAAGCCATGATCGAGCGCTACGGCGCCGACACGGTTCGCTTGTTCATGATGTTTGCCGCGCCGCCGGAGCAGTCCCTTGAATGGAACGACAACGCGGTAGCCGGTTCGCACCGCTTCCTGCGCCGCTATCACGAACTGGTGCAGCGCCAGCGCGAGTTTCTCGGTCCGGTGCTGGCCGCGGACCCCGCGTGCGCGCGGGCGGCCGGCGTCGCCGACGACGAGTGCCGCCGACTGCGTGGCGTGTTGCACGGCATGCTGGACAAGGTGAATCGCGATTTCGCCAAGTTCCAGTTCAATACCGTGGTGGCGGCTTGCATGGAACTGGTCAACCACCTGGAGAAGTTCGACGGCCGCAAGCCGCTCGACAGCGGCCACGGCGCCCACGAAGACCGCGTCCTGGTCATGGCCGAGGCGGTATCGGTGCTGACGCGCGTCCTCGCGCCCGTGGTCCCGCACGTCACCCACGCCGCGTGGCAGGGCCTGGGTATCGACACGCCGCTGATCGACGCGCCGTGGCCGGCGGTGGACGACGGCGCCCTGGTATCGGATCGCGTCAAGCTGGTGGTGCAGGTCAACGGCAAGCGCCGCGCGGAGATCGAGGTCGCGGCCGATGCGTCCCGGGACGACATCGTTGCCGCCGCCCTGGCCGACGAAGCCGTGGCGCGCCACGTGGACGGCGCCACGCCGCGCAAGAGCATCGTGGTGCCCGGGCGGCTTGTCAACGTCGTCATCTGAAAACGGCGGGGGATGCCGCCGGCGATTTTCCGTATAATTCGTAAACGCAAGCGCCGCGGTCCGCGCCGCGGCAGCGAACCCACCGATCTGAGCAGGTGACTCCATGCGAAAACTGGCCTTGTTGATGACCTTGAGCGCCGCGCTGTTCGCCGCGGGCTGCGGATTCCACCTGCGGGGAAAGGTCGAGCTGTCACCCGAACTCATGAACGTATACGTGGAAGGTTCCGATCCCGAGCTGGTGAACGACCTCAAGGACTCCCTGGACTTCTCCGGCGCCACGGTCGTGTCCTCGCCGGCGTCTGCGACGTCCGCCGTCGTGTTGGAATCGCGGTACGAGCGGGTGGTGCGCACCCTCGACTCTCGCGGCCTGGCGACCGGTTACGTGCTGCGGTACGACGCGCGATTTCGCGTCATCAGTTCCGAGGGCGAACGACTGCACGAAAGCGGGGTCATCACCCTGAAGCGAAATTTCGATTTCGACGCCACCCAGGTGCTGCAGAAGGAAAGCGAGGAGGAGTTCCTCAGGGAGGACATGCGCGAGCAGCTCATACAGCAGGTCATGCGGCAGCTCAGCGCCATCTGAGCCCGAAGGTTCGGGCGAAAGCCTGCATTCCAGGCGCGTGGAGATCGTCGCGGGGCAACTGGCGGCACAGCTGGAGCAAGGTGAGGCGCGCTGCTTCCTGGTTCACGGCGCCGAACCGCTGCTGGTGGAAGAGGCCCGTGACCGGATTCGAGCCCATTTTAAGAACCAGGGTTTCGGCGACGACAACCGCTACAGCGCGGAGGCCGGTTTCGACTGGTCGGCATTGACCCAATCGTCGCGCTCCCTGTCTCTGTTCGCCGAACGACGCTATATCGAGCTACGCCTGCCGGGCGGCCAGCCCGGCGAGGCGGGTACCGCCTTCGTCAAGGATTTTCTTGCCGCCGCCGACCGCGACACCGCGCTCGTCATCCTCGCCGGGAAGCTGGACAGGAAGCAGCTCGCGGCCGCCTGGTGCCGGGCGATTGCCGCCGGGGGGATCGTCGTTGATACCGGGACGGTAGCCGCCGCGCGCCTGCCGCGCTGGATCCAGCAACGCTTCGCCGCGGCGGGCGTCGACTGCTCCGCGGACGTCGCCGCTCGCCTCGCCTACTACGTAGAGGGCAACCTGCTCGCCGCCGACCAGGAGGTTCGCAAGCTGGCCCTGATCCTGCCCGACGGCGCCACCCTGGACGAATCGCGTCTCGAGTCGGTCATGGCCGACCACGCCCGCTTCAACGTTTTCACCTTCGTCGACGCCTGCGTGTCCGGGCACTCGACGCGCTGCCTGCGAATCCTCCGCAGCCTGCGGCGCGAGGGGCTCGAACCGGTGATCCTGGTCTGGGCGCTGGCTCGCGAAGTGCGGCTGCTCGGCCAGGTTGGCGCGGCGATCAAGGGCGGCGAGGCGCGCGATGCCGTGTTCAAGCGTCACCGGGTATGGTCCAGCCGCACGGGAATGGTGATGGGCGCGCTGAAACGGCTCGGCCTGGCGCGACTCAACGAGATCCTTCGCGACGTCGCCTACCTCGATCGGCTGGTAAAGGGGCACGAGACCCGCCCGCGAGGACCGGCGGACCCGTGGATCGAAATAGAGCGCGTGGCGCTCGCGCTGTGTGGTATAAAATCGGTGGATACCTTGAAAATCGCCAGCATGAGATGACCATCACGACTGCAGGAACCATCGACGTCTCGTCATATGTGCGCGATCTCGGCATCCGCGCACGCCGGGTGTCGCGCGAACTGGCCGCGGCGAGCACGGCCGCCAAGAACGCCGCGCTCGCCAGGACCGCCGAATTGATCGACGCGAACCGGTCCGACATCGTCAAGGCCAACCGGGTCGATCTTGAGGCAGGCCGCCAGAAAAACCTGACGCCGGCGCTGCTCGACCGGCTCGAGCTTACCGAGGCGCGCATTGACGCCATGGCCGAGGGCTTGCGCCAGATCGTCGCGCTGCCGGACCCGGTCGGTGAAATCGACGCGTTGCGCCAGCGCCCCTCGGGCATTCGCGTCGGGCGCATGCGGGTACCGATCGGGGTCATCGCCATCATCTACGAATCGCGACCCAACGTCACCGCCGATGCCGCCGCGTTGTGCCTGAAATCCGGCAACGCGGTCATACTGCGCGGCGGTTCCGAGGCCATTCATTCGAATCTCGCCGTCGCCGAGTGCATTGCCGGCGGCCTGGCGACGGCCGGCCTGCCCGCCGATGCCGTGCAGGTCATCGACACCACCGACCGCAACGCGGTCGGCGCGCTGGTCAAGATGAGCGACTACGTCGACGTCATCGTACCGCGCGGCGGCAAGGGGCTGATCGAGCGCATCAGCGCGGAGGCGACCGTGCCGGTGATCAAGCACCTCGACGGCATTTGTCACGTCTACGTCGACGAGCACGCCGATCCCGACAAGGCCGTCACCGTCGCATTCAACGCCAAGGCCCGCCGTTACGGCATTTGCGGCGCGATGGAGACGCTTCTGGTCGCCGAACCCGTGGCCGGCCGCGTCCTGGGCGAGTTGGCGCCAAAGTACCGCGAGGCGGGCATCGAGTTGCGCGGTTGCGAGCGCACCCGCGCCCTGTTGCCCGATATCGCCGTTGCCAGCGAGGAAGACTGGCGCACCGAATACCTGGCGCCGATCCTGTCCATCCGCGTGGTCGACGGCCTCGATGCGGCCATAGACCACATCGCGATCTACGGTTCCGGTCATACCGACGCCATCGTCACCGAGAGCGTGTCGAACGCCAACGCCTTCCTGGCGCGGGTCGATTCCAGTTCCGTGATGGTCAATGCGTCCACCCAGTTCGCCGACGGTTTCGAGTACGGTCTGGGCGCCGAGATCGGTATCAGCACGAACAAGCTGCACGTGCGCGGCCCGGTCGGCCTGGAAGGGCTCACTACCCAGAAATACGTCGTGTTCGGCGACGGCACCATCCGCCCCTGAGCGGGATACGGCGCGAGGACGGGAGATTTCCGGGGTCGAGCGCATCGTCGGCTTGTTCGGGGGTACTTTCGACCCCATCCATGCCGGTCATCTGCGCTTGCTCGGCGCCGTTCTCGAGCGGTTGCCGATCGAGGTCATCCACGTCGTGCCCGCCGCCGTGCCGCCCCTGCGCCCCCAGCCGGTTGCGGACGCCGAGCACCGCGTGGCGATGGTGCATATCGCCGTCTCCGGTACCGAGGGGCTTTTCTGTGACCGGCGCGAAATCGATCGCGACGGCATCTCATACACGCTTTTGACCGTGCGGGAAATGCTGCGCGAGATGCCCGCGTGCCGGCTCGCGCTGATCCTCGGCCGCGACGCATTCGACAAGCTGCCGCGTTGGCACGGCTTCGACGAACTGCGAACCCTCGTCGATTTTGTCGTGATCAACCGGCCGGGTTTCGACGCCGCCGCTTCTCCGCCGCCGTGGATGGCCGGGAAATCCATGGCGACCGGGTTCGACCTGGATGCGCCGCCGGGACGGGTCGTCGCCCTCGAGATTCCGCCCTCGGACATTTCCGCCACCGAACTCAGGCGGCGTCTCGCCGACGACGAGGACGTCTCCGACATGCTGCCACCGGACGTATACGCCTACATACGGGAACATAGACTCTATGCCTGACAACAACCCCACTCTCGCCGATTCCGCCGCCCTGTGCGACGCCCTGGTCCGCGCCCTCGAGGACGGCAAGGGGCAGGACATCAGCCGGCTGGACGTCAGCCGGCTGACCACCATGGCCGACTTCATGGTGATCGTCAGCGGCACCTCGTCGCGGCACGTCAAGGCGCTGGCCACCAACACCGTCGACGCGTTGCGCGAACAGGGCATCCGGCCACGCGGCGTGGAGGGAGAGGAAAGCGGCGAATGGGTGTTGCTCGACTTCGGCGACGTCATCGTGCACGTCATGCAGAAGCAGGTCCGCGAGCACTACGACCTGGAGGGATTGTGGCAGGCGGGATTCAACGAGGCCATGCTTCGTCGCGCCCGCGATATCGCGGACTGAACCGCTGCCGGCGAACGAGTCGGGTCGACCACGAAGACGGATCGCGGTGTGAAAGTTCACCTCGTCGCCGTCGGTCGCCGCATGCCCGGCTGGGTGAATATCGCGTTCGAGGAGTACCGCCGCCGCCTGGTCGCGCCGGTCGCATTGGAGCTTGTCGAGGTCGAGGCGCGGCGACGAGGCAAGAACCCGGACATTCGTCGCATTGTGGATGCCGAGGGCGAAGCCCTCATCGCGGCGGTGCCGGCCGGCGCCCTGACCATTGCCCTGGACCGCGGCGGACGCGCCGTGGACACCGAGACGCTGGCCGGATTGCTGCAGGAATGGGTTGACGACGCCCAGGACGTGGCCTTTCTCGTGGGCGGGCCGGAGGGCCTGTCGGACAAGTGCCTGTCCGCCGCGCACCTGAAGCTTTCCCTGTCGACGCTGACCTTCGCCCATCCGCTGGTTCGGGTCGTCGTGGCCGAACAGATTTACCGCGCCTACAGCATCAACCATGGCCTCCCCTACCATCGTTGATCCGCACCTGTACCTGGCGTCGCAATCGCCGCGTCGCGCCGAGCTGTTGACGCAGATCGGCGTGCGCTTCGACCGAATCCTTCCCGGCATCGACGAGAACGCGATAACAGCGGACGAACCTCGCGAGCGCGTGCTTCGCGTGGCGCGAGCGAAGTCGCTCGCGGTAGCGCCGCCGCGACCGCTGCCGGTACTGGCCGCCGACACCGCGGTGGTCTGCGGTAACGTCGAGCTGGGCAAGCCCGCCGATCGCGATGACGCCGAGCGCATGCTGCGCATGTTATCGAACCGCTCGCATTGGGTTTATACTGCGGTGGTCGTCCGCTTGGGCGAGCGATGCTTCGAGGCAGTCGTCGCCACCCGGGTTTGGTTCTCGAACCTCGACTCTTCCGCCATCGCGCGCTATTGCGACGATGACGAACCTTATGACAAGGCCGGCGCATACGCGATACAGGGACGCGGGGCGATTTTCGTCCGCCGCATCGATGGCAGTTACAGCAATGTGGTGGGTCTGCCCCTGTACGAGACCGCGGCGCTGTTGCGGCAGGCAGGAATCGTATTTTGAGCGAAGAGTTGCTGATCAACATCACGCCCCAGGAAACGCGAGTCGCGGTGGTCGAAAACGGTGTGCTCCAGGAGGTGCACATCGAGCGCAACCACGGCAAGGGCATCGTCGGCAACATCTATCGCGGCAAGGTGGTGCGGGTGTTGCCCGGCATGCAGGCGGCATTCATCGACGTCGGGCTGGAGCGGACCGGGTTCCTGCATGCCGACGACATCGTCGTGCCCACCGGTAACGGCCCGGTGCGTTCCGCCGACGCGGCCAACGGGGAAGGGGAGAAAACCCCCATCACGTCGCTGGTGCGAGAAGGCCAGTCGGTGGTGGTGCAGGTGGTCAAGGACCCCATCGGCAGCAAGGGCGCGCGACTCACCACCCAGATCGCCATTCCCTCGCGCAATCTCGTCTACCTTCCCGGCACCGACCACGTCGGCGTGTCCCAGCGCATCGCCGACCCCGACGAATCACGCCGCACGTTCCGCTGGTTGTTCGAGGCCGCGTTCGATCGCCTCGCAGGTGGCCTCGCGCTGGAAAGCGTGAGCATGAAATCCAACGAGCGATCGTTCGGAGGAGACGATGCGGGGAACCCAAGTTGTTTGAT
>JAUIEZ010000187.1 GCA_030429665.1 Gammaproteobacteria bacterium
GCTCCTCGAGCGCTACCGGCATGTCACCTTCAATGACGAGGGCGCGAGGCTGGAAGGAGCCGTATTGGTCGAGTTCCTGCGCGGACACACCAAGGCAATCGTCGGATTGGAACGTGTCGACGACGGCTTGCTCGCATCCCTTCCCGAGCTGAAGGTCGTCAGCAAGTACGGCGTTGGATTGGACGGTATCGACCAGGAGGCGGTGACGCGTCGCGGGCGCCGCCTGGGCTGGACAGGCGGGGTGAACCGGCGCTCGGTTTCGGAACTCGCCTTGTCGTACGCGATCGTGATGCTTCGCCATGTGGTCGCCGCGAACAGGGAAGTGCTATCGGGCGGTTGGCGGCAGCACGTCGGTCGCCAGCTCAGCGGCAAGGTCGTGGGCATTATCGGTTGCGGGCATGTCGGAAAGGATCTCGTGCGCCTGCTCGAGCCGTTCAAGTGCAAGATCCTGTCTCACGACATCGTGGACTATCATTCCTTCTATGCCGAGCACGGCGTCGATGCCGTTCCGCTCGAAGAGTTGCTCGCCCGATCGGATGTCGTTACCCTTCACGTGCCGCTCGACGAATCAACGCGGGGCATGTTGTCCGCCTCGCGATTGCGCTTGATGAAGCCGGACGCGATTTTGATAAACACCGCGCGAGGCGGCCTGGTCGACGAGACGGCACTCAAGGAAGCGCTTCGCGAGGGGCGATTGCTGGCGGCGGCGTTCGATGTTTTCGCCGTCGAGCCGCCGGAGGACCGGGAACTGCTGGAATTTCCCAACTTCCTGGTCTCGCCGCATATCGGCGGCAGCGCCGAGGAGGCCATCCTCGCCATGGGGCGCGCGGCGATCGATGGCCTTGACTGAGACGGCCGGGCGAGTCGGTCTTCGGGCGCAGGTGTCCAAATTATCGACAAGGGCTCGCGGGAATGGCGTACTTCATTGATTGTGGGGAATTCTTTTTTCGAGCCGTGGACCGGAGAGACCTCGACGGGGGCTGGCCGGAATGGTTTAACGATCCGCAGGTCACGACTTACCAGAACAAGGGTTACTTTCCAACCACGCGCGACGGGCAGGCGGCTTACCTGGAAAGTATTCGCGGCGGCAACACGGACGTGGTGTTCGCGCTGGAGGAAAAATCCTCCGGCATCCACTTCGGGAACATCGGTCTGCACCAGATCGACTGGCTCCATCGCACCGCCGTCGTCGGCATCGTTTTCGGCGTCAGGGAGTTCCAGGGCCGCGGCTGGGGAAAAATCGCCTGGAACAGCATCACGCAATATGCCTTCCAAACGTTGGGATTGGAGAAACTGGTCGCGGTGATCCTGGATGGCAACGAGGCGTCGCGTCGCTGCGCCGAGTACAGCGGATTCGTGGAAGAAGGGCGACAGCGCGCGCAATTCTACAAGAACGGGCGCCGCCTGGACGCGCTGCTGATGGGCATTACGCGCGAGCGGTGGATTTCGCGGCGGGGCACTGGCAATTCGGCCGAATAGCATGAGCGATCCCCGTTTCGACTCGTCGGTGCCCGAGCCGATCCCGCCGCTGCGAGATCCCGAACTCACGCGTCCGAGTACGTGGTTGTCCGTGCCACGCGCCGACGAACCCTTGTGGCTCGACAAGAACGAGAACCTCGATCCGGAGCTGGCCGCGTTCAACGCGAGCCTGTTGGCGAGTGTCGATTCGCAGGCGCTGCGCGTATACCCCGAGGCGGCGTCGTTATACGCCGGAATCGCCCGGTGGTGCGGCGTGAAGCCGGAGTCGCTACTGCTTACGCCGGGTAGCGACGGTGCCATTCGTGCGGTGTTCCAGGCGTTCACGGGCTACCGCGACCGGGTCGTTCACACCGTGCCCACGTTCGCCATGTATCCCGTGTACTGCCGGATGTTCGGCGTCGAACCCGTACCCATCGAGTATGCGGCATCGCCCGACGGACCATCGCTCGACGTCGATCGAGTTTTGACGCGCGTCGAGGCGGCCAGGCCGAAGTTGCTGTGCCTGCCCAATCCCGACAGCCCGACCGGGACCATATTCGGTTCCGACGAGATGGAGGCGATTCTCGCCGCGTGCGAGCGTACGGGCACGGTGTTCCTTGTCGACGAGGCCTACCATCCATTCCATCCGGCGACGATGGTGCCGATGACCGAATCGCACCCCCACCTGCTGGTTGCCCGTTCGTTCTCCAAGGCCTGGGGATTGGCGGGAATCCGCATGGGCTACCTCGTGGGCCATCCGCGGACGATCGCGATCATTCACAAGTTGCGACCCATGTATGAAGTCGGCGCCTTGAGCATTGCCGTGATGGACAAGGCGATTCGTCATCCCGAGATGATGGAAGCGTCCGTCAGCCGACTCGAGGAGGGCAGGGCGTACTTCGTAGGGGAACTCGGGCGGCTGGGATACCGCACGATCGAGACCCGGGGAAATTTCCAACACGTCGCTTTCGGCGACGACGCGGAAATGGTTCATCGCGCTCTCGAGGGCCACGTGCTTTACCGCAAGTCGTTCAGCGAACCGTGCCTGGCAGGGTTTTCGCGCTTTTCGTTGACAACGAGGGAACAGTTCCAGCGCGTTGTCGCTATATTGGATAACGTGAAATCTTCACGAGGTGCCTCCCGGTGAGTTCACCAATTGCACAAGTCGCCCTGATCGGGTGCGGACGGGTATCCGGACATCATTGCCGTTCCATTGCGCGAACTTCGAGCGCCCGGTTGGCGGCCGTTTGCGACCTGGAACGGTACAAGGCCGAGGCCTATGCCGAGGAGTTTGGCGTTCCGGCTTACACCGACTACCGCGAGATGCTGGTGCGCCATCCCGAGATCAACGTCGTCGCCGTCATCACGCCCTCGGGGATGCACTACGAGCACAGCCTCGAGATTCTTCGCGAGTTCGGGCGCAGCGTGGTCGTCGAGAAGCCGACGTTCATGAATGTCTCCGAACTCGACGAAGTCTACGACACTGCGGAATCGCTGGGTCTTTCGGTCTTTCCCGTGTTCCAGAACCGTCACAATCGCGCGGTCTGGCGGGTCAAGCGCGGGCTCGAGAACGGAGAACTGGGCGAGGTGCGCGTGGCGTCGGTGCGCGTTCGCTGGTGTCGACCGCAGAGCTACTACGACCTTGCGCCATGGCGTGGAACCTTTGCCATGGACGGCGGGTGCCTGACCAACCAGGGCATCCATCATATCGACTTGATGCGCTTTTTCGGCGGCGAGATCGACCGCGTATCCACGCGAATGGGAACACTTGGCGCTCAAATCGAGGTCGAGGACACGACGGTCGCGGCGCTCGAGTTCAAGAGTGGCGCACTGGGCAATATCGAGATCACGACCGCCGCGAGGTTCGACGACTTCGAGGCCAGCCTTTCCCTCGTGTGCGAAAAAGGTCTTGCACAGATTGGCGGCAAGGCGGTAAACGAACTGCAGGTCTACACGCCGGCGCCCGAGGAATGCGAGGCGTACTCGGAGGATTTCACCGGGAGCGTCTACGGCAACGGGCATCAGGTGTTCTACGAGGAGGTAGGGGCGTTCTACGAGAAGGGCGCCGCCTTTTCCGTGTCCCGGCAGGACAATAGAAATACCATCGCGCTGCTGAACGCGTTCTACGTGTCCGACGAAACCGGAAGCTGGGTTGACCCCTTCCATTGCCCGGATAGTCGTCGACTCGGTATGTCGGACGAAGCTCTTGCCGACTTGTACCGCACGCCGGGAATGGCGCGGTCGAGTCTCGATTCACTCTGACCGGATAGCATCTGTCATGCAAGTTATCGGAATCGTGCCGGCGCGCCTCGCCGCGTCGCGTTTCCCGGGAAAACCGTTGTCTCCAATTCTCGGGCGGCCCATGCTCGAGCACGTGTTCGAGCGGGCGCGGCTGTACACCGGCTGGGACACCCTGGTGCTGGCGACGTGCGACGAAGAGATCATGCAGTTCGGCCGGCAAAAGGGTTACGAAACGGTGCTCACCGGCAGCCACCACACGCGCGCTCTCGACAGGGTTGCCGAGGCGGCGACCCTGTTGTCGTCGGACGTTCGCGACGACGACATCGTCGTGTGCGTACAGGGCGACGAACCGATGCTCGTGCCGGAGATGATCGCTGCCGTGGTGGATCCGATCAAGTCGCCGCCGAACGCCCCGGCGACTGTGCTCGGTATGCACATCACGGAGGAGGAGGTATGGCTCAACCCGGACACCGTCAAGATAGCCCACAACGCCGACGGCGAGATTCTCTATACCAGCAGGACACCTATCCCTTACGCGAAGGATGGCTTCTCGCCGGATCTCATGGCACGTCGCGTTTCGGGCATCTTCGCTTTCCAATGGCGCTACCTGCGCGCGTTCACCGAGCACCCGGAGACGCGATTGGAGCAACTCGAGGCGTGCGATAGCAACCGGATACTCGACATGCCCTTCAGACAGGTGTTGGCGCCGTACCCGTCGGTAAAGCTTTACTCCGTGGACAGCCCCGAAGATATCGCACGGGTCGAGGCGGGAATGAAGGATGACCCGTTGCTCGGTCGTTACTGAGCATTGACGATTCCGCGGCGATCGTTCGAGACGTGCCGCGGGCCGGTTGACTTCGGTAGCCTCCCGCGATGACCCTGCTTCCGATCTACCTGGCGGCGATGCTGGTCCCCGGAGCGGCAGTTTGCCGAATCCTCGGCCTCGGGCGGGTTCGATTGTTTCTTTCCATCGCGTTGTCGCTGGGCGTGATGGTCGTCTGCCTGCTGGCGGCCCGTATGCTTCAGCTCGGTACCACGGGACTCGGCGTACTGCTTCTTGCCGCTTGCGTCGTACTCGTGATCGCGGCGTATGTCAGACCGGGGCCGGCATCGACGGCGCCGCCCGAGAATCCCTGGCCGGGCGTGGTTGTTTTCTCGCTCACGCTATCGCTGATTGCGCTGTACCTCGCATGGGCGGGTCCCTACCTGGAAATTCCCGCGGACGGTTGGTACCACATCGGGGAGATCAACGACCGGATCGACGAGTTGATCGATGACGATATCGGCTCGTTCAACTCGATGGGCGAGGCCGTCGGCGCCGACGCAAGGTATTGGTACACCATCGTGGCGTACCTGGTTCACCTCTCGGGAAAATCCTTCGAAGCGGCCGTGGAACAGTTGGCGTTGGCCAATTCCTTGCTGTTCAGCGCAGCCGTTTATTCCTTCGCCTTGTTCCTGTTTGGCGCTGTTATTTCCTCTCCCTTGCGGCGTCATGCCGTCGCCGCACTTTCCGTTTTCTTCTTTTTCACGCAGTTCGGCATCGGTGTATTCTCGTACCTGAGGTACTATACGTTTGCGCCGGCGTTTCTGAATTACGTCGTCTATCTCGCCGCGATTTCCTGCCTGCTGTCACTGCTTGGGCGTGAAAGACTGGAAGGGCGCCTGTTTGCGACGTTCGCCTTCCTCGGCGTGCTTAGCGCGATGTTGCACGTGCAGGAGGCCATGTTCGTCCTGGTGATGACCGTGGCAATTGTCGCGATTGCGTACATCGGCGAGTTCGGTATGGGCGAAGGCCGGACGCCGGACACGATACCCGCGTCCGGGACGCGTCGCGACGGCCGAAGAAAAGCACTTGCGTTCGCATTCTGGATCATGGTCGCCGGCTACTTCGCCCTGCACGTCGTGGCCTACGAGTCCTTCGACCGGCACGATCCACTGGCGCATGGCCGCCTGCAGGATATCGGCAACTACCTGCCTTTCTTGCGCCGATTGTACATTCTCAACCCGACATACCAGTTCTACCAGGTCGTCACCGTCTGGGGGGTCCTGGTCTACGTGCTGTTCATGCTGAATTGGCGGCGATTCATGAGCCCGCCGTACCTGGCGGCCGGGATGCTTGTTCCGTTCGTCACGGTATTCAATCCGTTATTCACGGATTTCTTTCTGAGGATATCGAACCCGGGCGTTCTCTGGCGAATATGTTTCGTCCTGCCGTTGCCGTTTCTCGGCGCCTACTTTTTCGTGCGCGGCGTCGAGCGGATTCGCAATGCCCCTGGCATGGCGGCGCGAGTCAGGACCGCCCTGGTACCAGCCCTGCTGCTATTGTTGTTGCTTCCGATAGAGACCAGGTATTTCGTAGCTTCCCATAGCAAGCTGCACATGCTCGCGCCGGTCGCGGCGGGTAACGATCACCGGAACTGGCAGGATCTATTCGAGTTTCTTGGCGGGATGGAAACATCAGGAGTAATCACCGACAGCGTAACCGGCTACGCGATCAATGGCATGACCCGGCATTTCTATCGAGGCTGGAAGTTTACCGGGACCTATGCGCCGAAGGTTAACCTGGACTCCTACGACGACGAAAAGTTTCGAGCGCAAGACGGATGGAAGAAATTGATACGCGACAGGGATTTCGACCCGAAAAGACCTTGGCTGGTAATCATTAACCAGAGAAACGGGACCGCGAGCAAGATCGGTCGCCTTGGCAGGCATTGGCCGGAAGCCGTAATGGCTGTCTCGCGATACTATTCCCCGGCATTCATCGAGTACGTGCGTGGCAGTGGCGGAATGTTCAGGAAAATCTGGGAGAATCAGGGCATCGAGGTATACGAGGTGATACCGACCTGACCGCGATCAATAATGCCAACCCGGCTTCGAGCGTAGTGTAGCCCTTACGGGGACTGGAGGATTCGGGCAAGAGGTACGACGATGACGCGGGTGATAATCGATAAGTGCGCAAGGCGACGTACCATCGCGAGGTTTCTCGTCGCCACGGCGATCTCGGTTATCCTTGTTTATTGGGTGTACGCGGTCGTCGGCTGGGTCGGCGTCAAAGATCTGGTGCTCAGTGTGCGACCGACGACACTTCTCGTCGTTGTTCCGGGTATCGTTCTGAGTCATATACTTCGCGCGCTACGCCTTGTCTTGTGCTATCGCGATCTCAGCAACAGTATTCGGGATATTGCCGGCATTGGAATTATTCACAATTGCCTGAACTACTGGTTACCGATGCGAATGGGCGAGCTCGTGCTGCCCGTTCTGTCGAGGTCAAGACTCGGTATCGGATACACCGAAAGCATCGTCACGCTCGTGTACATTCGCGTGCTGGACGTTCACGTGCTCCTGATGCTCGTGGTGTTCTTCGTCGGCGATACCTTGCTTGCGAAGCACTACTATTGGTTGTCGCTCGGATGCCTGGCGTCGCTTCCGGTGTTACTTTTTTCCATACGAGTCCTTCCGGTTCGTTCGCGCATCGTTAGACGTGTGGACGAGATTGTCGGTCACGCCGGGTACTGGCTTGCGACTTACCTGGTGACGCTTGGCGTATGGGTGTCGAAGATCGGCGCGCTGGGTTATCTTGCCCGAGCGATATCGGACATAGAGTTCAATCACGCGTGGGTGGCAACAATCGTCGCCGATGCCTCGTCGATGTCACCGATCACGGGATTGGCCAATGCCGGTACGTTCGAAGCCGGCTTCGTCCTGCCATTGATGCTGTTCGGGTATGACCAGGGGGCGACGCTCGGAGTCGCCGTCGCCTTGCATCTCGTGCTTGGCGTCGTCAGCTTGTTAATGGGCGTGGCCGGTATCGTCATGTTGTACAACCGGCTGCAGCGGACCCCGCAAGGCCCGGTTGCCTGAGACGTGTCGGCAGCGCCTCGTGAAGAAAGCGTCACTTGTGACCGGTAATAACGAAACGGGGAGATTTCAGATCGACGCGACACGACTCGTCGTCGTCGGACTGTTCGTTCTGTTGGCGGCGGGCGTTTTCCTGCTCCAGTATGATCCCGTACTGTTCGGCGATGGTCACCTTGGATGGGTCTCTTCTCACACATTGTCGATCATCAGGAATGCGACCCCGGAGAGATTGTTTCTCGGTTTTTCCTGTGAGTTCGCGGATGACCGGGGTGCTTCATATTTTGACCGCTATCCCGTCGTGTTTTCCGGGTTGATGAATACCCTCTTGAAGCCGTTCGAGGATGATTTCGACGCGTATGTGGCATGGGCCCGGTTCTATATGAACGTAATTTACGTCTTGTGCATGCTGGTC
>JAUIEZ010000021.1 GCA_030429665.1 Gammaproteobacteria bacterium
CGTTGATCGCGACCGGCACGCCTTCTTCGAACCGCACCGTGACCGCCTCCGGCTCGATATCGACCTCGCGCCTCCAGAACGGCACGCCCATGATCGGGTTGACGATACGAACGTTGCTGGACAGGTACTCGAGGTCCTTGGCCTCGTGCGTGGCGCCCAACATGTTGCTGTCCGTACTGTAGGCCTTCTCCGACGACATGTGGTAGTCGAAGCCGTGCCGGCGCATGAATTCCGACATCTCGGTCCGGCCGCCCAACTCGTTGATGAAGTCGTCGTCAAGCCAGGGCTTGTACACCTTGAGTTCAGGGTTGACCAACAAGCCGTAACGATAGAAACGCTCGATGTCGTTTCCCTTGTAGGTGCTGCCGTCGCCCCAGATGTGAACGTCGTCCTCCTTCATCGCGGCGACCAGCATGGTACCGGTCACCGCCCGGCCCAGCGGCGTGGTGTTGAAATACGGAAACCCGCCGGTCGTGACATGAAAAGCCCCGGCCTGGATCGCGCCGATGCCCTCGTTGACCAACTGGCTGCGGCAATCGACGAGGCGCGCCTGTTCGGCGCCGTAGTCCCGGGCCTTGCGGGGAATGGCTTCGTAGTCGTCCTCGTCCGGCTGTCCGAGGTTCGCGGTGTAGGCAAAGGGACGTGCGCCCTTGTCCTTCATCCATAACAGGGCCGCGCTGGTATCGAGGCCGCCGGAAAAAGCGATACCGACCTTGTCGCCGGCAGGCAGGGACTGGAGAATGGTGGACATTGGTGAAAAACGGTTCAATCAGGGGGACGCAAGCATAAACGCAGCCCGTTGAAGCCTTCAACCGGGTTCTTCCGCCATTTTCGCCCGTCGCGCGACAACCACGAGCCCCCGGCGGGAAACCCCGCCGCGAACTCGATGCGCATAGACGATCGGAGACGAGGCACCCGGCCTCATCTGCAGAGCTTCGGAATCAAGCCGTCCAGCATTTCCATGCAGCGCTGCAGTTGCTCCCCGCTAACATACTCGTCGGGCTTGTGAGCCTGGTTGATGGACCCGGGGCCGCACACCACGGTGGATATGCCCATTTCCTGGAACAGCCCCGCTTCCGTACCGAACGAAACTACCGAGGTGTCATTGCCGGTCAGTTCACGCGCGATACGGATGGCCTCCGATTCCGGGACCGGCACCAGCCCGGCGACCTCGCCGATAACCTCGGTGAAAATCGACGCGTCGGCATGACCGGCACGCATGGCCGGCGCCAGTTCTTCTTCGGCGAATCGACGAATTCTCTCCAGGGCGTAGTTGGCGTCCTCGCGGTTGACCGGGCGCATTTCCCAATCCACTTCGCAGTGCCGGGCGATGACGTTGCGCGCGATACCGCCGTGGATGCGTCCGGTCTGGATCGTGCTGTACGGGGGATCGAACGGGCTGTCGGCGGGCGCCCTTCCCTTCAGTTCCTCGGCCACCTCCATGAGCTTGGAGATGAACTGCACCGCGTATTGCACCGCGTTGACGCCGCGGTCGGGTACGGAGCAGTGCCCCTCGAGCCCGGTGAACACGGTATGGTATTCGTAGCAGCCCTTGTGTCCCTCGATGACACCCATGTCGGTGGGCTCGCCGATAATGCACACGGAGGGACGAACGCCGCGTGCGGCGAGCTTTTCCAGCATCAACGGCGCGCCGAGACAGCCGACTTCCTCGTCAAAGCTGAAGGCGAAATGCACCGGCTTGACGAGGTCGGATTGGTCGAACTTAGGCGCCATCGCCAGGGCGCACGCGATAAATGCCTTCATGTCACACGCGCCGCGCCCGTACACCCGGTCGCCGCTGGCGGTGGCCTTGAACGGATCGACGGTCCATGGCTGCCCTTCCACCGGCACGACGTCGGTGTGCCCGGACAGGATGAAACCACCGTCCGCCTCCGGTCCGAGCGTGGCGAACAGGTTGGCCTTGTTTCCGGCGGCGTCGTATGTCAACTCGGTACGCGCACCCAGATCCTCGAGAAGCTCGCCGGCGTAGTCGATGAGGTCGAGGTTGGAGTCCGCCGAAACCGTGGGAAACTCGATCAGGCGGGTCAGTATGTTTACGCTTCGCTCAAGATTCATGACATCCTCTCGATGATTGAGCCAGTTCGTCCACGTGCGCGGCATGTCGCGCGACGAGGTTTCGCAGCAAGCCGGTATCGATCATTGCGCCGGTGGCGACCAACGCCACGCGCTTGCCGAACAGCCCGCGGTCGCGGTAAAGGAGCGCGGCAATGGGCGCCGCCGCGGCGCCCTCCAGCACCAATCGTTCGCGTAGAAACGCGAAACCGATGGCGCGGCCGATGGCCGTCTCGTCGACCAGCACGAATTCGTCGACGAGACGGCGTGTCATGTCAAAGGTATAACGATTGTCCAACCCGATGCCACCCTGCAGTGAATCGGCGAGGCTATCGGCCTCCTCCACCTCCACCGGCCTGCCCGCGACCAGGCTGGCGTGCATGGCGGCGCCGCGATCCATGGACACGCCGACCACGCGTACGCGCGGACACAGGTGCTTGACGACCAGCGCGATCCCCGCAATCAACGCCCCGCCGGACACCGGCACCACGACCGTGTCGACGTCGGGAAAATCTTCGACGATTTCCAGGCCCAGCGTACCGTGACCGCAGATGAAGGCCGGGTCGTTGACGGGGTCGACGAAGAACAGGCCGCGTTCGCGCTCGAGCCGCCGTGCCACGGCCACCGCGTCGTCCTGGGATTCTCCCTCGATCACCACCTCGCACCCACTGGAGCGCAGTGCCGAGACCTTGGCGGCCGGCACGCGCCTGGAAACGCAGACGACCGCCGGCAGTCCCAATCGCCTCGCCACGTGCACCATCGCCCGCCCATGGTTCCCGGTCGAGTACGTCACCAGGCCGCTTCTCGCGCCCGAGGCGTCCAGGGACAGCACCGCGTTGCCGGTACCTCGAAGCTTGAAGGCGCGGGTATCCTGGAACGAGTCGAGCTTGAGGCGAACGTCCCCTCCCGCGAGGCGCGACATCGGCGCCGATACGCGCAGCGGCGTCCGGCGCACGAGGCTCTCGATGCGGCGCCGCGCGTGGTAGACGTCGACGACGCGCGGTTTCAATCCTTGACGATGAGTTTTCGCGGCACGTGTGCCAGGCACTCGGCCGGTCCCTCTTCCTTGATCAGGATGGTCTCGGTGATCTCCAGTCCCCAGGTATCCATCCACAGTCCCGGCATGAAATGAAACGTCATGCCGGGTAGCAGCACGCTGTGGTCGGTCTGGCGAAAGCTGATGGTGCGCTCGCCCCAGTCCGGGGGATAGGACAGGCCGACCGGGTAGCCGCAACGGCCTTCGCGCTCGATGCCGGCGCGTTCCAGCGCGGCGTAGAAGGCATTGGCGACGTCCGCGGCGCGGTTGCCGGTGCGCGCCGCCTCGAGACCGTTCTCGAGTCCCTCGACGATGGCGTGCTCGGCCTCCACCATTTCCTTCGGCGGCTTGCCGAGGTAGGTCGTGCGGCACAACGGCGCGTGATATCGCTTGTAGCACCCCGCGATCTCGAAAAAAGTACCCGCGCCCTTGTTCAGCTCACGATCGTCCCAGGTCAGGTGCGCCGCCGAGGCGTCGATGCCGGTGGGCAACAGAGGCACGATGGCCGGGTAGTCGCCGCCGTAGCCGTCGGCGCCGGAGATCGCCTGGCGGTAGATTTCCGCCACCAGCTCGTTCTTGCGCACCCCGGGTTGCAGCTTCTCGTTGATGCGCGCGTGCATCTCTTCGACGATGCGCGCGGCGCGGCGCATGTAGGTAATCTCGGTCTCGGACTTCACCCCGCGCTGCCAGTTCACCAGCCCGGTGGCATCGACGAACGTGGCGTTGGGCAGGTTGTGCCTGAGCGACTCGAAGGCGGCCGCCGAGAAGTAGTAATTGTCCATCTCCACACCGATGCGCAGGACGTCCCACATGCGGTCGCGAAAGTAGCTGGACAGGTGATCCATCGGGTGGCGGTCGGTGGACATGACGTAGTGGTCCGCATACTCGAGGATGCTTTCCTCGGGCATGTACACCGTGCGCCGCGCGCCGTTGGCGTCCATGGCCCGCCCCCACCAGTACGGGCCGTCGCTGAGCGAAACGACGACCGCCTGGTGGACGTAAAACGACCAGCCGTCGTAACCGGTCAGCCAGGCCATGTTGGATGGATCGACGGTAATCAGAACCTCGATCCCCTCGGCCTCCATGGCGCCGCGGACCTTGGTCAGGCGCTCGCCGTATTCCTCGCGGGAAAACGGCAGTTCAACATCAGGCATGACGCATTTACTCCCTTAACAATTTGCTGAAAACGGACGCCGCAGCGCAAAGCGAACAAGTTTACCAGCGCGTTTTCGCCGGGAAATCGCGACGATGCGACCTCAACTGCATCGAATGCGAAAATCCCGGTGCGCGAATTGGATCGCCTCCGGCATGTGGGTACAATCGCCCCGCTAAAGAGCAGGGAGATGCATTCAATGACTGAACCAGCCTTCGTCGACGTGCTGCGCGCTTCGCGCAACATCGCCGATACCGTGGTACACACGCCACTCGTGCCCAGCGCGCTGTCCGCGGATCACGAGATCCTGCTCAAGCTCGAAACGCTGCAACCGTCCGGCGCCTTCAAGCTGCGCGGCGCGACCAACGCCCTCGCGAACCTCGACGAGGCGCAGCGGCGCCGCGGCGTCGTGTGCTGCTCGACCGGCAACCACGGGCGCGCCGTCGCCTACGCGGCGCGGCGGTTCGGCATTCCCGCCACCGTTTGCCTTTCGGAACTGGTGCCCGCCAACAAGGTCGAAGCGGTCGAGGCGCTCGGCGCCACCGTGCGCCGTGTCGGCGCGAGCCAGGACGAGGCCCAGGTGGAAGCGACGCGCCTCGTCGAAGAACACGGCATGACCGACATTCCCCCCTTCGATCATCCCGACGTGATCGCCGGACAGGGCACCGTCGGCCTGGAGATCCTCGAGGAGCGACCGGACGTCACCAGCATCGCCATTCCCCTGTCCGGCGGCGGCCTCGCCGCGGGAATCGCCCTGGCGACCAAGACCATCAACCCGTCGATCCGGATCGTCGGCATCTCGATGACGCGCGGCGCGGCCATGGCCGCTTCGCTCGCGGCCGGCAAGCCGGTGGAGGTCACCGAGGTGGCCACGCTGGCGGACTCCCTCGGCGGCGGCATCGGCCTGTCGAACCGTTACACGTTCGACTTGTGCCGACGCTACATCGACGACGTGATTCTGCTCGAGGAGGCAAGCATCTACGCCGGCATGCAATCGCTGTTCAACGTCGACCGGCTGGTCGCCGAGGGCGCCTCCGCGGTATCCCACGCGGCCTACCTCGACGGCGCCCTGCCGGTCGACGGTACCACCGCGTTCGTCATCAGCGGGTGCAACGTCGACATGCGGCAATTCACCAGCGTCGTCAACGGCGAACCGGTCGAGGTCGGGGAACTCACCATCGGAGGCAAGGACATTGCGTGACATATTCATCCTGACGGAACAGCAGCTGCGCGAGTGCGTGTCCCTCGACGCGGCCATCGTCGACGTGATCGAGTCGGCGTTCCGCGCACTGGCCGGCGGCAAGGTGGTGATGCCGCCGATTCTCTCCATGGACATCGCCGACGCCAACGGCGAAGTCGACGTCAAGACCGCCTACATTCCCGACTTCGACGGCTTCGCCATCAAGGTCAGTCCCGGCTTCTTCGACAACCCGAAACTCGGCCTGCCCAGCCTCAACGGCCTGATGATCCTGTTCTCGGCGAAGACCGGCCTCGTCGATGCCCTTCTGCTCGACAACGGCTACCTGACGGACGTGCGCACCGCCGCGGCCGGCGCGGTGGCCGCACGCCACCTCGCGCCATCCGGGATCAGGGCCGTTACCGTGTTCGGCACCGGGATCCAGGCGCGCCTGCAGGTGCGTGCCGCGCGCCTCGTACGTGCGTTCGACAAGGTCCATGTGTGGGGTCGCAATCCTGAACGCGCCGCCGCCTGCGCCGGCGACATTGCCGAGTCCCTGGGCGTTGACGCGGTCGCCGTGAGCGACCCCGGCGCGGCGGTTGCCGACAGTCAACTCGTGATCACCACGACCCCGGCGCGCGAGCCGTTATTTCGTGCCGAATGGCTGCACCCGGGCCTGCACGTCACCGCCATGGGTTCGGACCAGGAAGGAAAGAACGAGATCGATCCTGCCGCGCTGCGGGACGCGGACCTTTACGTTTGCGATCGACTCGCCCAGGCAGAGAAGCTTGGCGAACTGCGCAGCGCGCGAGCGGCGGGATACCTTGGGGACGTATCGCCGCCGGAACTCGGTGCGGTCGTCGTTGGCGATCACCCGGGCCGGAAGGACGACCGCCAGGTCACCATTTGCGACCTAACCGGTACCGGCGCCCAGGACACCGCCATCGCGACGCACGCCAACCAGGTTGCCCGCGCGGCGGGGTTGGGCAACGTCATCCGGGCGTGACGGCCCGTCCGTCACCCATGTGTCGTCGCATCGGGCGCCGGGCGGCGACACGTTGAGCGAGCCGTCATCGGTTTACCTCGTCATCGCGGACACGGTGCTCGTTTTGCACGCGGCGTTCGTGCTGTTCGTCGTCGGCTCGCTCGTGGCCATCTACGCCGGGCGTTACCTCCGCTGGCGGTGGATTCGCAACCGCCTGTTTCGCTTGTTGCACCTGGCGGCGGTGGTCGTGGTCGTCGTGCAGTCGTGGCTTGGCATGATCTGCCCGCTCACGATCTTCGAGATGGCCCTGCGCCAGCGCGCGGGCGGCACGACCTACTCCGGCGCCTTCATTGCCCACTGGGTCGAGCAACTCCTGTACTACGACGCGCCGGCGTGGGTATTTGCAGTGTGCTACAGCCTGTTCGGCGCGGCGGTCGTCGCCAGCTGGTTCCTGGTGCCGCCGAGACGCGCGCGCGGGTAACCGATCCGCGAGCCACTACCAGCCGTTGTGGCGCGACCAGTACGCGCAAGGCGCTCCGTTGTCGATGACGTGGTAACCCGGGTACGCAGCGGCGGTGAAGCAGGCGTGGTTGGGTACGATCCGCACCTGGCTTCCGACGGGCATTTCGTCGTACCGGCACGCATCGTCGACGGCAATCTTGCCGTGCTCCTGGTTGACCGCGGTGACCGACAAGGGTCCGACGCGTTGCATGGTTTCAGCATGGCAGACATAGCCGTAACCCGCATCCGGAAGGAAGTGCCGGGCACTGGTGTCCTTTGACAATGCCAGGCCGCCGGCATCGACGAGGACGATGCCGCTGGCACGGTTGTGCCCGATGACCGTCGCCAACACGCTCAGCGCGAGGTCGTCCCAGCGACAAACGCCGCGGCCGAACTGGTCCAGGTCGAAGAACGCGTGTACGCCGCAGCGCGCCTCGGTGACACCGGCTAGCGACTCGGCAAAGGCGACCGTGGGCGTGGAGCCGACGCTCACCACGTCGACGTCGAATCCCGCTTCGCGCAACCGGTTTGCCGCGCCGACGGCGGCATCGCGTTCCCGGTCCGCGATCCGCGCCACCGTGACCGGGTCATTGGTATCGTAGGACTGGCCGGCGTGCGTCATGACGCCGCGGACCGCGGTGCCGTCGCCTTCGTGCAGCCGTCGCGCGACCTGTACCAGCAGCTCGCTGTCGGGCATCACGCCGCCGCGACCGTCGCCGCAGTCGACCTCCACGAGGAACTCGAAGGCAACGCCGAGGCGCGCGGCGAAGTGGCGCGCGGCGTCGGCCACGACCAGGTTGTCGGTCAGCAGCGTGACGCGGGCGCCGGTATCTTTCGTCAACCGCGCGACGCGCTCGAACTTGCCCGGCGCCATGCCGACCGCGTAGAGGATGTCGGTGAAACCGGCCGCGGCAAAATACTCGGCCTCGGCCAGCGTGGACACGGTCACCGGGGCATCGTCACGGCCGCCGGTCAGCACGCGCGCGACATCCACGGACTTGCAGGTCTTGAGGTGGGGCCGCAGCGTCACGCCGTGACGGTTCGCGATGTCGAGAAAACGTCGCGCATTGGCGCCGAGTCGGGCACGATCCAGCAGCAGGCACGGGGTATCCGGCACGGCGAACCCATCGCCGTTTCCAAGCGGCCCGAACGATCGAAGCGTATCCACGGATTCGGGCATCCTGTCAGGCGCCCACCGCGGCGGATACGGGCGAGTGGATGAACGGTGTTCCGCTGGCGGTCGTGCCCGCCTCGATGCTGGCACCGTTGGGGCAGCCGTAAAGGTTCGGGTACACCATGGACTGTGCAAGGCGCGTGTTGAATTGCGATGACAGCGCCTTGCTCACGGTTTGCGGCAGCCGCGGATCGACGAGCACGTCGGCACCGCCGCTGACGTCGATACGCGGCGCCGACAGTGCCGATTCGAGATCCATGCCGAAGTCGGCCAGGTGCGCGCAAACCTGGGCCACGGCACCGATGATGCGCCGTCCCCCGGAGCCGCCGATGGCGCTCAACCGGTTGCCCTCCTCGACCAGCACCGGACACATGTTGGCGAGCGGCCATCGTCCGGGCGCGATCGAGTTGGCACGCCCGGGACGCGGATCGAACCACATGATGCCGTTGTTCATCAGGATGCCGGTGTCCGGAAGGGTCACCTTCGATCCGAACACCGACAACAGCGTCTGGGTCAGGGACACCGCGCGACCCTCGGTATCGACCACGCTGACGTGGGTCGTGCAGGCGGGATCCAGCGCATCGTGACCCATGGCGTCGAAGCGCTCGTCGAAGGCGCCGCGCAAGGCGCGCGCCAACGCCACGAAGTAATCGGCACCAGGCGACGGCCAACGCGGCGAACGCCCCAGTTCCCCGAGTACGCCCGCAAGCGACGGCCCGCCGGTCAGCCCCGGGTCGGCGTGCACGCGCGCGTCGCGGTAATCGATGGCGAGCGCGTCGCGTTCCAGGGCCGCGTAATCCGCGAGGTCGTCGGCATCCAGCGCGATGCCGAGATCCCGGGCGTCGGCGACGAGCCGGGCGGCGATATCACCGCGATAGAAATCGTCCGCACCGGCGTGGGCGAGGCACTCCAGCGTGTCGGCGAGAGTGCTGTTCACCAGTCGCGGCGGCGGGCCGCCCCACTGCCCCGCCGGCACGAACCCGCCGGGCAGGAACCAGGTCGCACTCGGTGCGAAGAGGGACAGCACGGGCGCGGCGGCAGCGATGCGCACCGTGGCGATCCAGTCCGCCTCGACGCCCTCGCGTGCGAGCGAGATGGCGGGCTGCAGCAATTCCTTCCACGGCACGCTGCCGAAGCGCCGGTGCGCGAGGGCCATGCCGGCCACCTGTCCCGGGATGGCCACCGAGTAAGGGCCATGAACGTTTCGGTCCGCCTCGACCGCCGGCCACGCGAACAGGTCGCCGCCCGTACCGCCGGACAACGGGTAGTCCGCCGGGTCGAGCCGGGCCGAGGCGCGCATGCCGAAGTAGATCGATCGTGCGCGCGGCTCTCCGGGGGTCGTGGCGACCATGACGCCGCCGCCGCCGATGCCGCTCATCCAGGGCTCGACGACACCCACCGCGAAGCTGGCCGCGATGGCTGCGTCGAACGCGTTGCCGCCGTCGCGCAGCACCTGCGCGCCCGCCTCGGCAGCGAGGTAGTGTTGGCTTACGACCACCCCGCGCGGGGAGCGGGCGGTGGACTTTGTTATCTGCCAGTGTTCGGTGGACAAGAGAATAGTTTCCTTACCGGGGGCGAATGACCTTGCCGGGGTTCATGATGTTGTTGGGGTCGATGGCCTGTTTCAACTGCCACATGACATCGACGGCGCCGCCTTTTTCGCGTTCGAGAAAGTCGAGCTTGCCGTAGCCGATGCCGTGTTCTCCCGTGCAGGTGCCGCCCATGTCGATGGCGCGATGGACCATGCGCTCGTGCACCGCGCGGGCGCGTTCGACCTCCGATTCATCGGTGTGATCGACCAGCAGCACGAGATGGAAATTCCCGTCGCCGACATGTCCGACGATGGGGGCGAGAAGCCCGTTGGCGTCGAGGTCGGCTCGAGTTTCCATGATGCATTCGGCAAGTCGCGAGATGGGGACGCACACGTCCGTTGCCCAGATCTGTCCATTCGGTCGCAGCGCCTTGCAGGCATACGCGGCGTCATGGCGCGCGCGCCACAGGCGGTTTCGCTCCTCGGTGTTGGTCGTCCAGGCAAACTCGCCGCCGCCGTGCTCTTCGGCGATGGCGCCCACGGTTTCGGCCTGTTCCTTCACCGATGCCTCGCTGCCGTGAAATTCCAGGAACAGCGTCGGCTCCACCGGGTAGTTCGTTTTCGAGTATCGGTTGATGGCATCGACCTGCACCGGGTCCAGCAATTCGATGCGCGCCACGGGTACGCCGAACTGGATGGTCTGGATAACGGTCTGCACCGCCCCTTCCAGGGACTGGAAATTACACACCGCCGAGGACATCGCCTCGGGCACGCCGTAAAGGCGCAAGGTGATCTCGGTGATGACGCCGAGCGTGCCTTCGGATCCGCAGAACAGGTGGGACAGGTCGTATCCGGCGGCAGACTTGCGCGCTCGCGAACCGGTGCGTATCACGCGCCCGTCGGGAAGCACCGCCTCGAGCGAAAGCACGTTCTCGCGCACGGTGCCGTAGCGCACCGCGTTGGTCCCGGAGGCACGCGTCGACACCATGCCGCCGATCGAGGCGTCGGCGCCCGGATCGACGGGAAAGAACAACCCGCTGTCACGCAGGTAGTCGTTGAGCTGCCGGCGGGTTACGCCGGGTTGCACGACGACGTCCAGGTCCTCGTGGTGCACCTCGATGATGTCTTTCATCTCCTGCAGGTTGACCGCCACGCCGCCGTGGAGCGCGGACACGCTGCCCTCGAGACTGGTGCCGGCGCCATAGGGAATCACCGGCACGCGGTGCTCGTTGCAAAGCGCCAGCAATCGCGAGACGTCCGCGGTGTCGCGCACGGTTACGACGGCGTCCGGGGGTACCGATGGATGATAGGATTCATCCTTGCCGAAGCGCTCGCGGACGGCGTCGCTGAAACTGGCCTGGTCGCCGAATTGATCGGCGAGTCGATCCAGGAACCCCTGGTCGACGGCGCGCGCCTGGCCAAATTGCTTGTTCATGACCGAACCTCCGTACGAATTCTGTCGCGTTAACTATTGACGTCGCCAACAACCTTGTCAACGTACGAAACGCGCCATGCCTGGCGCCGCGGCCACGAGCGCCGCGAGTGTTTCGCCAGCGGCAATCTCGAAATCGGCGAAATCGAAACCGGGCGCCACGGTGCAACCTGCCAGCGACCACTCACCCAATGATTCCGCGGCCTGCCAGGCGCCACCCGGCACCAGGTGCACCGGCGACGACGGCGGTCTGGCGCACAGGTGCGTCTCACGGTACCTACCGTCGACCACGTCCGCCAGTCGCAGCGGGTCACCCGCCAGGTGGTGCCAGATCTCGTCGCTACGCACCCGGTGCGGCCGGCTTTTATCGCCGCGCGCGAGGAGGTAGAGAATCGAGGTCACGCTGGGACGGGATCCGCCGAGCGTGTCGCTGAGCGACGTCGAGGTCGCCACGCGCCGGTACCAGCCGCCTTCGGGATGACGCGCAAGGCGGTAACTCTCGATCATTCTCACCGCACCGGTGGACAATCGACTCGAATCGGACATGGTTAAGACCCGTGATCAGGCAGGAATGACCGCTAGCCGCGGCATGCGAGGGTCCGATTGTATCCCCGCCGTCGATCCGCAGATGCACGGCGGCCCGCCGAAGCGGGCCGCCGTGCCGGCGCGAGTACGCGCCGATTCACGGATCAAGCGGTCACTTCGTCCGTCCTCCCGCGGCAACGGCCGCCCCCGGGAGGTGCCGCGTCGTTTCCGCGTACGCCGCTTCAGCCTGCCCGCGGCTTCCCAGCCAAAGGCGCGCGGCGAAAACGGCCAGGATGGCGGCGCCGGCGGCAAACAGGATATCGCCGGGTACGCGCATCCACACGAAGGTCTCCATCCAGAAACCATGGATGACTTCCGGAGAGCGTGCATACCACAACCCCTCGCTGACGCTGGCCACCGCCTGGTAGATGCCGGCCGGCAGCAGGCTGAAGAACGTCATGCCCGCCAGGCCGATGTTGAGCAACCAGAAAGCCGGCGCCAGCAGCGAATCCTTCCAGGCCTCCGGCGCCGTCATGCCGCGCAGGCAGAACAGCATCAACCCGACGCCCAGCATGCCGTAAACGCCGAACAGGGCGGCATGACCGTGGTTGGCGGTGAGGTTCAGCCCCTGTACGTAGTACAGTGAGATCGGCGGATTGATGATGAAGCCGAACAACCCCGCGCCGACCAGGTTCCAGAACGCGACGGCGACGAAAAACATCACCGGCCATCGATAGGCGGCCATCCACGGCGCGGCACGGCCATGGCGGTAGGTTTCCACCGCCTCCACGCCGAGCAGTACCAACGGCACCACTTCCAGCGCGGAAACCATGGCGCCGACGGCGATCACGCCCTCGGTGGTGCCCGCGAAGTACAGGTGGTGCAACGTGCCGAGGATGCCGCCGGTGAGGAACACGACGGTAGCGAACAGGGTCACCGTGTTGGCGGTGCTTGCCCGCACCAGGCCGAGGCGCGTGAACAACAGCGCGATGATGGCGGTGGCGAACACCTCGAAGAATCCTTCCACCCACAGGTGCACCACCCACCAGCGCCAGTATTCGACCATGGAGATATGCGTGTGCTTGCCCCAGGCAAAGCTGGCGCCGTAGAACAGACCGATGGCCACGGTGGACAGGAACAGCAGCCACAACAACGTGCGGTTCTCGGTGCGCGCCTTGAGCGCGGGCGCCAGGGCCCTTCCCACCAGGCCCAGCCACACCATCAGGCCGACGAACAACAACAACTGCCAGAAACGGCCCAGGTCGACGTATTCCCAGCCCTGGTGACCCAGGTAGAAATTGGTGTCGAGATCGAAGGCCTGCTGCACGCCGAGCCACTCTCCCGCCATGGAACCCACCACCACCGTCACCAGGGCGACGTAGAGCACGTTCACGCCCAGCTTCTGGTGCTTCGGTTCGTAGCCCGAGATCGCCGGCGCCATGTATAGTCCGGTCGCCAGCCATGCCGTCGCGATCCAGAACACCGCGAGTTGGGTGTGCCACGTGCGGGTCACCGCGTAGGGCAGGACTTCGGATATGTTGATGCCGTAAAACTCGTGTCCCTCCACCGCGTAATGCGCGGTGATCGCGCCCAGGGTCATCTGGGCGATGAACAGGGCGATGACGGTGTAGAAATACTTTGCGGTCGCCCGCATCGACGGCGTGACGCGGATCTCGGCGAGTGGATCGCTTGCCGGCGTTACGGGTGCCTCCTGGGTGCGCTGCGTGGCGTGGTACCACACCAGGGCGCCGATGCCGGCGAGCAGCAGGATCACGCTGGCGATGGACCACATTCCGGTCGCGGTGGTCGGCGTGTTGCCGACCAGTGGCTCGTGAGGCCAGTTGGCGGTGTACGTGATGTCGTCGCCGGGCCGGTTGGTCGTGGCCGCCCACGAGGTCCAGAAAAAGAACCCGGTCAACAGCTCCCGGTTATCGAGACTCGGCACGGCGCCGTTGGCAATGGCGTACTGTTCGCGGAGCGATTCGAACGCCGTATCATCGCCCATCAGGCCCACGTAGTGCGCGCGCACGTCCTCGATGACCGCCGCGCGGTCGTCGGACACCACGATGGTGCCGGTTTCGGCGTCGTACGTATTGGCGCGCATCTGTGTTTGCAAGCGCGCCTTCAACGAGGCCTGGCGCTCGTCGCCGACGTCACCGTAGGGTGTGCCGTACTCGCGCAGGGACCAGCTATCGAGCAATCCGGTCGCCTCGCGATGCAGCCAGTCCGCCGACCAGTCGGGGGCGACATAGCTGCCGTGACCCCAGATCGAACCCACCTGCATGCCGCCCATGCTCTGCCAAACCTGGCGGCCGCGCTGAATGTCGTCTTTAGTGTACAGGACGCGACCCGATTCACTCACCACGCGCTCCGGTACCGGCGGCGCCTGGCGGTAGATGTCACCGCCGATCCAGCCCAGGATGGAGAACGAGACCAGGAACAGGATCGCGAGGGTCAACCACAGTCGTTTTGACGGATTCATGATACCTCCGTTGGCATAACACGATTAAAGATGTACTTAATATCCATGTTTTTAAATTAGCATATTGAATACATCTTTATAATTGACCTGGATCAAGCGAGCGAAACGCCGGCTTTGGTGGTCCAACGATCCGCCTGCGAGTCGGAATTGCCGAGGGACGGCTAAAGAATCGGTGCGCTGTTTCCCGCTCGTGCGTGGCGGATGGCAGTGACTGGTCGACGAGGGATGGCGGGTGCGTGTTTCGACCGCGCGCGTCCGCGGCGCACACGTCGCCGCGCGAGAGAGACGGTCAGATCGCCCGGGAGTAGCGGCCGGGATCGGCCGGTTGCAGGTAGGCGTCGAACGACATGGCGATATTGCGCAGGAACAGCCGGCCGCGCGGTGTCACCTCGATTGCATCGCCGCCAACGGTCAGCAGGCCGTCGTCGACCATCGGTTCGAGGCGCTCGAGAGCGTCGGCAAAATAATCGTCGAAGCGGATCGCATGACGAGCCTGGAGGCGCAAGCGATCGATACGTCCTTGGCACATGAGAGACTGTATGAGGTCGCGCCTCAGCTTGTCGTCGGCGTTCAGGCTCACGCCCTTGACGATGGCCAGTCGACCCGCATCGATACGCCGGGCGTAGTCGTCGAGCACTCTCGCATTCTGCGCGTAGGTGTCGCCAACCAGGCCGATGCCGGACACCCCGAGCGCCACCAGGTCGAGTTCCGCCTGGGTGGAATAACCCTGGAAGTTCCGCTGCAGGCTGCCCTCGCGCTGGGCAACGGCGAGCTCGTCGTCAGGCAGCGCGAAGTGATCCATGCCGATATAGACATAGCCCGCCTCGGACAGGCGATTGATGGTCAGCTCCAGCAAGGCGAGCTTTTGCTCGGCGCCCGGCAGCGCCGCCTCGTCGATCTGTCGTTGCACCTTGAACATTTGCGGCAGGTGGGCGTAGCTGTAGACCGCGAGGCGTTCGGGCCGCATTTCGACGACCGTGTCCAGTGTGCGTGCAAAGGTGTCGACGGTCTGTCGCGG
Organism: Gammaproteobacteria bacterium; assembly: GCA_030429665.1. Classification (GTDB taxonomy): domain Bacteria; phylum Pseudomonadota; class Gammaproteobacteria; order Arenicellales; family CAJQKF01; genus BQJD01. Next base: position 15,088 of record JAUIEZ010000021.1, read on the forward strand.
CAACCCGTAGATCAGGTCGACGTTCGTCGAACCGAATCCGGCGTCGCGGCCGGCTTCCAGCGCCGCCGCGGTTTGCGCCACCGACTGAACACGGTTCACCGCGCGTTGAACGTCCGGATCGAAATCCTGCACGCCCAGGCTCATGCGGTTGAATCCGAGGGCGGCCAGCAGCCGGATCTTGTCGGGACCGGCGGTGCGCGGGTCGATCTCGATGGAGAACTCCCGCGACGTCGACTCGACCAGGTTGAAATGACGGCGAAGATCGTCCATGACGCGCCGAAGGTCGGCATCGTTCAGGTAAGTGGGCGTACCGCCGCCGAAGTGCAGCTGGGTAACCTCGCGGGCGCCGACCAGCGCGCCCTGCATGGCCATCTCCCGCGCGAGGCGATCCAGGTAGTCCGTCGCGCGCCGGTAATTGGCGGTGATCACCTTGTTACAGCCACAGTAGAAACAAACCGTGCGGCAGAACGGCACGTGGACATACAGCGACAGCGGCAAATCCGTCTCTGCCGCGCGCCGCGCAACTTCGCGATACTCCGCTTCGCCCAGCGCCTCGGAGAACTGGGGCGCGGTCGGGTAGGACGTGTAGCGCGGTCCGCGCACGTCGTACTTGCGCAGGAGTTCGGGATCGAAGTCGAGAAGCTGGCTCATGGCAACGGGCGATGCGATTCGCGATATTGCCGATCATAGGGCCCGGGCTCATGACCCGGCTTGATCCAGGTCAAGTGAACGCGTAAAGAGGTATTGTTAGTATATGTTTTACCGAAAACCGGGAGACTTACCGTGCCCGCTGCCACGGATTTACCGATTCGCCGCGACACCGCGGCCCTGCTGGCCTGTCCGTTCAGGCCTTTTTTCCTGCTTGCCGCCGGCTACGCGGTGCTGTTGATCGCGGCGTGGTCGGCCTACCTGTTCACCGGCGCGACGCTGCCGGTACCCGTCGACCCGTTTCGATGGCATGGCCACGAGATGCTTTATGGCATGGTGCCGGCGGCGATTGCCGGTTTCCTGCTCACGGCCATCGCCAACTGGACCGGAACGGAGCCCCTGCGCGGCACCCCGCTCCTTGTCCTCATCGCCCTTTGGCTGAGCGGGCGCACGGTCATGTTCAGCGCCGCTCACCTGCCCTACCCGCTGGTGGCGGCGATCGACCTGGCGTTCCTGCCTGTGCTGGCCGGCGTCGCCGGACGCATCATCGTCAGGCACGGAAACTACCGCAACCTGGTGCTGGTCGTCGTGCTCGTCGCGCTCGCCGCCGGCAACCTTGCCATGCATCTCGATTTCGCGGGGTTGGCCCCAGGGCTGTCGATCGCCGGCGAGGTAGTCGCCTTCGACCTCGTAACGGTCATGATGATCGTCATCGGCGGCCGCATCACGCCGGCATTCACCGCGAACTGGTTACACCGTAATGGCCGCAATGCCGCCGTCGTTCACCGATCGACGCGCCTCGACGCCGCGGCGATGACGGGCGCCCTCGCGATGGTGCCGGCCGATCTCTCCGGTTTACCGGTCCTGGCAAGCATCGTCGCCGGATTCACGGCGCTGATCACAGGCTGGCGACTGGCGCGCTGGGGCGGCTGGCACGCGCGATCCGAACCGTTGTTGTGGATCCTGCACCTCGGCATGGCCTGGATCGTACTGGCCCTGTTGTTGAAGGCCGCGGGTCCGTGGACGGACCTCGTCGATTCGGCGTGGATGCACACACTCGGCGCCGGCGCCATGGCGACATTGATCCTCGGCGTCATGACGCGCGTCGCCGCGGGTCACACCGGGCGGCCGCTGGCGCTCTTACGCGGCGGGCTTGTCATTTACCTCGCGGTCACCGTGGCGGCCGTGGCGCGCGTGGCCGCAGCCCTGGGACTGGTCGACTATCGCGCGGGGTTGCTCACCGCGAGCGCCGGCTGGCTGCTGTCGTTCGGCGCGTTCGTCGTGCTCTACTGGCCGATTCTGACCCGGCCTCGCGCCGACGGCCGTCCTGGTTGAGGCCAATAACGTGCGCATTACCCGCTACACCGACTACGCATTGCGCGTACTGATCTATCTCGGCATCAAGGGCGACGAATTGTCCACCATCGCCGAAATCGCCGAGAGCTACGACATCTCGAAAAATCACCTCATGAAGGTCGTCCACGAGCTACAACTGCGCGGCTACGTGGACACCCTGCGCGGGAAACACGGTGGTATCCGACTGCGCCTGGCCCCGGAGGAAATCAACATCGGCCGTCTCGTGCGCGACACCGAGCAGGACCTCGAGTTGGTGGAATGTTTCGGCGCGGGAAACCGCTGTGTCATTACGCCGAACTGTGAACTGAAATTCATGCTCGGCAAGGCACTGAACGCGTTTCTCGGCGTTCTCGACGAGTACACACTGGCCGATCTGCTTGCGCCGACGCAGCGAGACGCATTGGCCGAATCGCTCGGCGTTACGTTCTCGACTCGCCGCTGATCGCTAGGCGGAGGGATTGACCGGCGGCACACTGCCCGCCTCGTCGGACACGAGATTTTCCGCGACGAGTTCGGTCAATCCGATGAGTTCCGTGTTCATTTCGTGGTCTTCGAGCCCGTCGGCAAGCATGTTTCGGCAGTTCGAGCACGCCGTCACCAACATGTCGGCCCCGAGTTCGTCGAGCTGACGCTTCTTGACCGCGAACACGCGGCGTCGCAACGGCTCGGCGCGCGAGTTCGCGCTGACGCCGCCGCCGCCCCCGCAGCACCAGTTCATGGCGCCGTGCTCGCGCATCTCGACGAAGTTGGGCGCCAACGCGCCGAGCAGGCGCCGGGGTGCATCGACCACGCCGCCACGACGGCTGATGTTGCATGGGTCGTGATAGGTCAAGCGCGCGTCCGTCCCGGCATCGATCGAGATGCGCCCGTCGGCATACAAGGTTTCGAGCAGTTCGAGCACGTGCACCACGCCGAATGGAAGTGCGCGACCGAGCATGTTCGGCGCATCCCAGCGCAGGGTGCTGTAGGCATGGCCGCACTCGGGCATGATGACGGTTTTCACGCCGAGTTTTTCCGCAACGTCGACGATGCGCTCGACGAGTTGTCGCGCAAGGGGCGTGCTGCCGAGCTGGACACCGGAGTTGGTGGCCTCGAAGTACTCGCTGCTGAGCGTCCAGGATACGCCGGCATGATCGAGAATCTTCGCCAACGAGCCGATGAATTCCGGGTAACCCGCGATCTCGCCCGAGGACAGCAGGCACAGATACTCTGCTTCCTCGACGTCAAGAGGAATGGGCAGACCGCATTCCTTCTCCTGCGCGCGCAACGTGGCCCTGAGCGTCGCGGCGGTCACGCCCATGGGACTGCCGATCTGGATCGCGCGCTCCGCGGCGTGAACGAGGTCGTCCGGGCAGTAACCGGCGGCGGCAAGTCCCTCCTTGACCTTGCGAATCACGTAGGCGATGTCGATGCCCACCGGGCACACCATCGAACAACGGCTGCACATACTGCAACCGTCGTAGACCAACGTCTCCCAATCCGCCAGGTCCGACTCCTGGAGCGGGCGCTTCAGCCCAAGCCGCGCGCCCAGCTTTCCCCAGAAACTGTATTCGTGTTCGAAGACCTTGCGTATCGGCTCGGTCTTGTAGATCGGCGTGTAACGCGGGTCTTCCGTCTCGGTGTAGAAAAGGCAGGCGTCGGCGCAGACTCCACAGCGCACGCAGCTCGACAGGTACGAGACCACGCGCGCGTCGATCTGCGCCTTCATGGCGTCGACGCCCTTTTCGAACGATGTCGTTTCCGGGACCTTGTTCATTGGCAATCTCCGCGAATCAGGCTGCGATTCCGCGTCGTCCGAACCACGCGCCCGTGTAGGCGCGGCTCGGCACGAACAGGAAGGCGTGCATTAGGCTGCCGAAAGGAAACCAGATCAACAACACCTCGGCAAGAAACAGGTGAATGACGCGCAGCGGCTCGGCCGTCTGGTCCATGGCCATGCACCCGCTGAGCATGACCAACAGGATAAGGATGGATCCGAAATAGTCTCCCCGCGTGGAGAGCAGGCGCGTCACGGGCTCCATGGCACGGTAGAGAAGCAGCATGAGCAGCGCGGCGAAGGAGAGTTCGGAGACCAGCAGGAACAACCAGTCGGGCATCGTCACCCAGGAGAAGCCGAAAATGCGCGCTTCGTAGAACTCGACGTGCACGCGGCCGAACAGCAACAGGATGAACAGCGTCACGTGGAACAGGTAGCCCCAGCCGTACTGGTACGCAGACGCGGCTCGCATCTCGCGCCGGGGCAGAAAACGCGAGAACACGGCGGCGGCCCCGCCGGCGGCATGGCTACTGACCGCACTGAACTCCGTCCGCGCCGGCGCCACGATGATTCTCGCCAACCGCCATGCCACGCCAACCACGAAAACGGCGACCGAGAAATACCACAACGGCCCGTCAACTAACTCCGCAATGCCCATCGCATCGATCTCCGGTATTTATAACTATTTGTCCGACACGTTTCGAGATCGCTTGTCGCGAAACGTCCTGAAGCGCACAAGATAGATCGACAGGCGCGAAATCGGCTTGATCGAGATCAGGGTTACGGGCTTGCGCTTTCCGCCTGGCGCTCGCGTCGCACCTCGATGCGCGACGACTCCACGATGGTCTCCATGGCCACCAGCGTGCGGGAATCGCTCACGCCCGGTAGTTGCTGAAGGATGTCGCCGAGCAATTGGCGGTAGGCGCTCATATCACTGATGCGCACCTTTAACAGGTAGTCGTACTCCCCGGCGACGAGGTGGCATTCCAGTATCTGCGGCCACTTGCGCACCGCGTCGCGGAACTCCTCGAAAATTCGCCCGGACGTGTAGTTCAGGCTGATTTCCACGAAGACCAACAGCCCCGCATCGAGCAGCGCCGGATCCAGGCGGGCGCTGTAGCCGGTGATGAAACCGTCGCGCTCCAGTCGGCGCACCCGCTCGAGACAGGGGGACGTGCTCAGTCCGACCTTGTCGGCGAGGTTCACGAAGGAGATCCGGCCGTCGTCCTGCAGTTCTCGCAGGATACGGCGATCGATGTTGTCGAGACGGCGTCCGGATCGAACGATGGCTGCCATAATTTTTCCCGCATTTTATCGGATCACCGAATGATTTTCTGGCGTTTTCTGTAATTTAGCAAATTTTATTACCGCATTTTTGCTAGATTACACCGCAGTTTCTTGAATCCGCACACTTCCGTTTCTCGGGGTTCATCATGCATATCGCGGTTATCGGCAGCGGCGTCATCGGCACCACCACGGCTTGGTACCTGGCCCGCCAGGGTCACGAGGTTACGGTTATCGACCGCCACGATGGGGCGGCCCTGGAAACCAGCTACGCCAACGCCGGACAGATTTCCCCCGGCTACGCCACCCCCTGGGCCGCCCCCGGCATACCGCTGAAGGCCCTCAAGTGGATGTTGAGCGAGCATTCGCCGCTGGTGATCCGCCCTCGCCTGGACCGCGACCTGTTCCGCTTTCTCTACATGATGCTGGCAAACTGCGACGCGAAGCATTACGCGCTGAACAAGGAACGCATGTTGCGAATCGCCGAGTACAGCCGCCGTGCCTTCACCGAGTTGCGCGCCGAAACCGGGATCAGCTACGACGACCGTCAGCGCGGCACGCTGCAGATATTCCGCAACGAGAAGCAGCTCGATGGCTGCCGCAAGGACACCGAAGTGCTGGACCGTTTCGGCATCCCCTACGAGGTGCTCGACGTCGACGGTTGCATCGCGGCCGAGCCGGGCCTGTCGGCTTCGCGGGAGAAAATCGTCGGTGGCTTGCGCCTGCCCCTCGACGAGACCGGTGACTGCTTCAAGTTCACCCGGCGGTTGGCCGCCCTGTGCCAAACCAATGGTGTGACCTTCGAGCACGGCATCAACGTGTCCGGCCTGTCCATCGGTGGCGGCCGTGTCGACGGCGTCGAAACGGATCGGGGTGTAATCCGCGCCGACGCCTACGTGATGGCGCTCGGCAGCTACTCCACGCGCATACTTCGCCGCGTGGGTATCGACATCCCGGTATACCCCGTCAAGGGCTACTCCATTACTTTGGACGTCGTGCGCCCGGAGCTGGCGCCCGTTTCGACGCTGATGGACGAAACCTACAAGGTGGCCATCACCCGATTGGCCGATCGCGTGCGTGTCGCCGGCACCGCCGAGTTGGGCGGCTTCGACCTGGCGTTGAACGAGTCCCGCCGGCGCACCATCCGCCACGTTGCCACCGACCTGTTCGGCGAGGCGGTGGACATGAGCGAGGACCGCTTCTGGACCGGGCTTCGGCCGATGACGCCGGACAGCACCCCGGTGGTCGGGGCGACGCCCTATGGCAACCTGTTCCTCAACACGGGGCACGGTACCCTGGGGTGGACGATGTCCTGCGGATCGAGCCGCTTCGTCGCTGACCTGGTAAGCGGACGCAGGCCCGAGATCGAGCGCGATGGCCTGGAAATGAACCGCTACGCCTTTGCCGACCGCGTGCGCAGGGCACGCGCATGGCGGCCGGCGCCGGCCACGTCGCACTGAGGACGAGGCGCGCTACAAACGATGGTGGAAAGGCACGCCGGCCAGGCGTGCCATACGCTCCACGCTGCGGTAGTTGGCGTTGGTCGGCTCACCCTCGAACAGAACGATGCGCCGGCCGTCTAGGCACTGAGCGGACAACTCGAACTCCTCGCAGGTTGCATTAACCATGCGCGAATGCAGCGCGGCAACTTCCGAGAACGCGACCACGGGCCGGTCATCGCGAAGGAATGCGCCGCGTCCGGCGTCGGCGACCAAGCGGCCCGCGCCTCGAACCACGCGCATCGACTTGAAGGCGTAGGGAGCCAACGCCGACAGCAACAAGGCCGCGAGTACCCAGCGTCCGATGCCGCCCCCGCCCGCGATGGCCAGCGCCGCCAGGACCACCACCCCCACGACGACCCACACGCCCAGTTCGATCGCGCCGCGAACGCGGCTGACGCCGAGTACGGGACGATCGGCATCGGAAAGAATCCTCACGCGCATCTTCGGGCAGCCACTACACGGGTCGCCGGCGGTCCTTCATTTCAACGATTCTGGCGGGTAGTCGGCGGGATCGAAATCCGGCGGCGGGAAGCGCGGATCCATCTCGTTGAAGGCGTTCAGCAGCAACCCGGTCACGACGGCGTCGCGAAACCAGCGCTTCTCCGCCGGCACCACGTACCACGGCGCGTAGTCGGTCGAACAACGCGTCAGGGCGATCTCGTAGGCCGCCATGTAGTCGTCCCAGCACTTTCGTTCCTCGAGGTCGGCGGGATTGAACTTCCAGTGTTTCTCAGGGTTCTCCAACCGCTTGCGCAGGCGACCCAGTTGATACTTGCTGGATATGTGAAGCATTACCTTGATGATCCGTGTACCCGCGTCCGCCAGCAACCGTTCGAACTCGTTGATGCGATCGTAGCGTCGTTCTATAGCCTTCGGCGAGGCGAGTCCATGCACCCGCACCACCAGCACGTCCTCGTAGTGGGAACGGTTGAAGATGCCGATGTGGCCACGCTGCGGCGCATGGGCGTGAACGCGCCAAAGAAAATCGTGATCCAGCTCCCGGGGCGTCGGCTTTTTGAAGCTGGTCACCAGGCAACCCTGGGGGTTGAAGTTGGCCGTGACCTTGCGGATCGTGCTGTCCTTGCCGGCAGTATCCATCGCCTGTAGCACGAGCAACAGCGATCGTTTCGACTCGGCGTAAAGGCGCTCCTGGAATTCGTCCAGTTGCTTGAGGTTGCGCTTGTAAATGGCGCGGGCCGCTTTACGGTCGAGACCCTGGGTATCGTCCGTTGACCGATCGGCCAGGGATACGCGGTCGCCGGGGCGCACGCGGTATTTTTCGCAATCGATACCGGAATCGTTCATGTCATCGCTCTGAATCATGCTTGTCTGCGGGAGAGCAGCGCGTCGGCCAGCTCGGCGAAACCTGCCCCGCATTCGCTACCCGTGGCGTAACGCGGCGGCGTTCGCATGCGAGGCAGGAACCCGGCCACGTTGGCCACACCCACGCTCAGCGGAAAAAATCCGAACATCGGTTCGTCGTTGGGCGAATCGCCGACGAACACGTAGTGTTGGCGCATGCCGTCGTCATTTTCGTCGAACAGCTCGCGACACATGCGCCGCGTCATTGACAGCTTGTCGTAGTCGCCGAACCAGATATTGACGTGAATGGAGCTGACTTTCGCGGTCGCGCCGTGGCATTCGGCGATGGACACGATGCGATCGATATCGGCGTCCGGCAGGGGCGCCACGTCCTCGCAAAAATCCACGGCAAGATCGGCCACCCGGTAGTCCTGGTCCGACGCGATGCCGGCACCGGGCACCTCGGCCAGCACCGATTCACGAATCGCCCGAAGCCTCGAGCCGAATTCGGCGCGTTCGACGTCACCGAAAGCGTAGCGCTTGATGAGCTTGCCGCTGGCCGCGTCCTTGTGGAAATACAATGCGCCGTTTTCTCCGACCACCGCGCTTACCGGCCACATGCGGGCGATGTGGTCGCACCAACCCGCGGGACGGCCGGTGATGGGAATCACGCGAACCCCGGCGTCGTGAAGCCTCTCGAGCGAGGCATAGGCCTGACTCGTCAATCGCCCACGCGTGGTCAGCGTATCGTCGATATCGGTAAGCACGCCGCGAAGCGACGCAATGGCAGCGACCGGCAGATGCCGGAGATCCTGGATTCGCGGGGCCTTAAGGTGCTTCATTTGCGCGGAGATGTTACATTCAATTGACAGGTCGTGTAGGGATCGGGTCGATGCACGCCACGACGGGCGGCGCAAGATCGCGAGATCTTCACGGGAGTGTCACCAAAAAGCAAAGATTCCGAAATAGCGTAGACGACATCGGCATACTGCCAGGTCCAATGCGCACCGGGGATTCCACGTCGGTTCCCCGGAAAATTCAATCGATAATCGGAGGATACATCATGCTCAAATCCGTTCGCCTGCCTTCCATCGTCTTGTTGGCGTTCCTGCTCATCCCCCTCGGTGCGAGCGCGCAGGAGGACTGTCACAGAGGCACCCTGGACGATCAATACTGCGACCGCAACCAGGATCTCGTCGCGGACCTGCCGCTGGACGAATCGGAATGGATCGACCCCGATACCATCATCTTCTCCTATACCCCGGTCGAAGACCCGGCGGTATACCAGAAAGTCTGGGATGGTTTCATCAACCACATGGCAGAGGTGACCGGTAAAAAGGTGGTGTTCTTTCCCGTGCAATCCTATGCCGCGCAGTACGAGGCCATGCGCTCCGGCCGACTGCACGTCGCCGGCGTGAACACCGGCGGCAATCCCGTCGCCGTGTCCTGCGCGGGGTTCGTGCCTTTCGCCATGATGGCGGCGAAGGACGGCTCCTACGGCTACGAGATGGAGATCATCGTGCCCGCGGACAGCGATATCCAGTCGCCCGCCGATATCAAGGGCCGCACCATGGCGTTCACCTCGCCGACTTCGAACTCGGGATTCAAGGCGCCCTCGGCATTGCTCAAGTCGGAGTTCGGATTGGTGGCGGAGACCGACTTCACCCCGACGTTTTCCGGCAAGCACGACAACTCCATCCTCGGCGTCGCCAACGGCGACTACGAGGTGGCCGCCATCGCCAACTCGATCATGAAACGCATGTTCGACCGCGGGGCCGTCGATCCGGCCAAGATTCGCACCATCTACAAGTCCGCAACCTTCCCCACCACCGGTTATGGCCACGCCAACAACCTGCACCCGGTCGTCGCCGAGAAGATTAAGCAGGCGTTCTTCACCTTCCAGTGGGAAGGTTCCACGCTGCAAGAGGAATTCAAGGCCGAAGGCCAGTTCGTCGGCATTCATCACAAGTCCGACTGGGACGTGATCCGCAAGATCGACGCCGCCAACGGCGTCAGCTACGACTGCGAATAACCGTTCCCGCCGGCGCGGCGCACCGGCCGCGCCGGCTTCACCTCCCGTTCGGATCACCGCATGCTTCGACTGGAAAAACTGGTCAAACGCTACCGGACCGGCGACCTCGCGCTAACCGGCATAGACCTCGAAGTGCCCGGCGGACAGGTCATGGCGCTGATCGGACCTTCCGGCGCCGGCAAGAGCACACTGATACGCTGCGTCAACCGCCTGGTGGAGCCAACCAGCGGCCGCGTGTTTCTCGGCGACACCGAGATCACCGGGCTGTCGAAGGGGCAGCTTCGCCTGGCACGACGGCGCATGGGCATGATTTTCCAGGAATACGCGCTGGTGGAACGGTTGACGGTGATGGAAAACGTGCTGTCGGGACGCCTCGGGTACACGGGCTTCTGGCGCAGCTACTTTCGCAAGTTCCCCCAACGCGACATTAACGAGGCGTTCCGTCTGCTCGAGCGGGTAAGCCTCGACCACATGGCGGACAAGCGCGCCGACGAACTCTCGGGCGGCCAGCGCCAGCGCGTGGGCATCGCCCGCGCCCTGATCCAGGAGCCGGAGCTGCTGTTGGTGGACGAGCCGACCGCGAGCCTCGACCCCAAGACATCGCGCCAGATCATGCGCCTGATCTGCGAATTGTGCGAGGAACGCGAGTTGGCAGCGATCATCAATATCCACGATGTCCTGCTCGCGGAGATGTTCGCCGAACGCATCGTGGGCTTGCAGGCCGGCACCATCGTCTATGACGGTCCGCCCGACCGGCTCGGACCCGACGTGCTGACCACCATCTACGGCGAGGAGGACTGGACCGCGACCATCGACAAGGTGGACGAGGACGAGTTGACCGAGGAGGAGCTCCGCGAGCGCGAGCGCCTGATGAGCCGCGCGTCGTGAACGGAGCACCAGTCGATCGCCACTGGCGCCGCCCGCCATTCATCGCGAATCCGCTGCTGCGCTGGTCGCTATTCGTCGGCGCCGGCGTCTACCTGGCGCTGGCTTTCGGCACCATAGACGTCGACTGGCCGCGCATCGCCGATGGCGTGCCGCGCGGCCAGCGATTCATCGCGTCGTTCTTCCCGCCCGACTTCACGTCGCGCGCCGGCGAGATTTTCGAGGGGATCTACGAAAGCCTGTGGATGACCGTGACTTCCACCGTGGTCGGCATCGCCCTTTCCATTCCGGTGGGCCTGGGAGCCGCACGCAACCTGTCGCCACGCGTCGTCTACCTGGCCTGCCGCGCCATCGTCGCCGTGTCGCGAACGTTTCCGGAAGTCATCCTGGCGATTTTCTTCGTCAAGCTGTTCGGTTTCGGTCCCTTCGCCGGCTTCCTCGCCCTGAGCCTCGCCACCGTCGGCTTTTACGGCAAGCTGCTGGCCGAGGACATCGAGGACATGGACCCGGTGCAGGCTGAGGCGGTTCGCGCCACCGGCGCATCCTGGTGGCAATGGCTGGTGTACGCGGTGCTGCCCCAGGTTCTGCCGCGCATGATCGGCCTCGGCCTGTATCGCTTCGACATCAATTTCCGCGAGTCGGCCGTGGTCGGCATCGTCGGCGGGGGCGGTATCGGCGCCACGCTGCTCACCGCCTTCGATCGCTACGAGTTCGATTCCGCCGCGGCCATCTTGTTGATCATCATCGGCATCGTCATGGCGGTCGAGTACACCTCGGGCTTCGTCCGCAAGTGGGTGCAATAGTGGCCGTTCGTCAGCAAGGAGAACTCAAGGTCTGGCAACGCCGCGAGCGCGGCAAGCAGTTCGCGATCTGGGGTGCGTGGTTGGCCGGCGTGGCGGTGTTCGCCTACTGCTGGCGGCTGATCTCGGAGAAGACCATCTGGATGTTCGTCACCGATGCACCGCGCCAGGCGGTCGATCTCGCCGAACGCATGGTGCCGCCCAAGTGGGAATACATGGCCAAGCTGTGGCTGCCGCTGTGGGACACCCTCAACATCGCCACGCTGGGCACCGTCATGGCACTGATCATCGCGGTGCCGGTCGCCTTCTGCGCGGCGCGCAACACGACCCCCAGCGTTATCTTCGTGCGGCCGGTGGCGCTGTTCATCATCGTCTCGTCGCGTTCGATCAACTCGCTGGTCTGGGCGCTGATGCTCGTGACCATCATCGGACCCGGCGTGGTAGCGGGCATACTCGCCATCGGCTTTCGCTCCATCGGCTTTTGCGCCAAGCTGCTCTACGAGGCCATCGAGGAGATCGACGAGAAACAGGTCGAGGCCGTGACCGCCACCGGCGCCGCCGGCGGCCAGGTGCTGGCCTTTGGCATCGTGCCGCAAATCATGCCCGCCTTCGCCGGGATCAGCATCTTTCGCTGGGATATCAACATCCGCGAATCCACCGTGCTTGGACTGGTGGGCGCCGGCGGCATCGGACTGCAACTCGACGCCTCGATCTCCACGCTCGCCTGGACCCAGGTATCGGTGATCCTGCTGGCGATTCTCGCCACGGTGATCGTCAGCGAGTGGGTTTCGGCCAAGGTGCGACACGCGATCATTTGATGCCGTCGGTAAGAACGATCGGCGGCATTGGCGACATTGCCGAGCGTTTCGGCGCCTTCATCGTCGATGTGTGGGGCGTGCTGCACGACGGGCAACGCGCCTACCCCGGCGCCATCGACTGTCTGTCGCGCCTTGGGGCGGCAGGAAAACGCGTGGTGGTCGTGTCCAACGCGGCCCGCCGGATCGACGGTCTCGCCGCGGAGTTGGCCGAACACGGCATCGGGCCTCGACACTACGACGACCTGGTGTGCTCCGGCGAGCTGGTGTGGGAGAAACTGCACCGACCCGACCGGGGTGGCTACGGACGTCGCTGCTACTTTCTCGGGCCGGCACGCAGTCGCGGTATCGTCCAGGACCTCGATCTCGAATTCGTCGACGGCCTGGAAGAGGCCGACTTCATCCTCAACACCGGCACGGAACACAACCCGCCGACCACCGACGAATTCATCGACCTGCTGGTCCGGGCCCTCGACCTGCAACTGCCGATGTTCTGTGCCAACCCGGACCAGGTCGCCATCCGGCACGGTACGCTGGGCATCTCGGCCGGCGCCATCGCGCGAGCATATGAACGAATGGGCGGTGTCGTGGAATCGCTTGGCAAGCCACATTCCGCGATCTACGACGCGGTCCGCAACCTGCCCGGCTTCGATCCCGAAGCCCCGGTGCTGGCGGTGGGTGACGGCATGGAAACGGATATTCGAGGCGGTATCGGCGCCGGTTTCGGCACCGTGCTGATTACCGGCGGCATCCACGGCGACGAAATCGCTTCGCTACCCGGCGGCCTGGACAGTCTTTGCAAGAAGTACGGTTGCCGGGCGGATTTTGCCTGCCCCGGGTTTCGCTGGGAGCCTGCCTAGGCTGAACCGGCCGCGCGTGCATCTTCTTCCGCGCCCTTCGTCGAACCGACGATGGCGTACGCCACCGAGACCAGGTGAGAGTGCACCCTCTTCAGGTCTCGGAGCACGTCCTGGTGAAAAGCGCTCGTTTCGATGCTTTCCGTGAGGCCGTCGCGCAGGCGGTGCAGGTGCGAGCGTTCCAGCGCACGCTCCATGCGGCCGACGGTTCGCTTTTCCTCGATCAACCGCGCCGCCGTTTCGACGTCGCCGGACATGAAGACGTCGAAGGCCGTGTGCATGGTCTTGAGCACGTTCTCGTGCATGTGCCGAAGATCAGCCATGCCGGCATCGGAAAAGTGCAGTCCGCGTACCGCCTTGCGCCGCGCGTGCCCGGCGCTCGACTCGACGATGTCCGCGATGTGTTCCAGGTCGGTGACAAAGGTCAGTATCTGGGTAGCGCGCCGACTCTGCTCCTCGGTCATCTCATCGCGTGTGGCCCGGGTCACGAATAGCTTGATCTCCCGGTGCAGCCGGTCGACGCGATCATCGCGGGCGGCGATGTCCTTGGCCAGGCCGCGATCGTTTTCGCACAACGCGGTGATCAGGTCGCGGTACATGTCTTCCACGAGATCACACAGTCGAATAGTCTCTCGCGCGGCGACGGACAGCGCCGTATCCATGTCGGTGTAATTCTGCTCCAGCAGGCGCGAGCCCCCGGCTTCCTGTTGGTCCCGCGCATCCACCGGCAAGCGCTTGTCCAGCATCGCGGCCACCGGCCCGAGGAAGGGCAGGAACACGGCGGCGATGATCGTGTTGAAGGCGATGTGCGCGCCCACCGTCAAGGTCGCGGAATCGATGCCCAGCGGCTCTACGTGCGCTACGAGCAGGTCGACGAACGGCAGCATGACGACCACGCCAATGGCGCGGAACATCAGGTTGCCCAGCGGCACGCGTCGCGCCGGCGGTCCCTGCCCCGCGGTGGCCGACCACGCCGGAAGACCCGCGCCCAGGTTGGCACCGAGCACCAGGATGATCGCCATGTCGAGATCGATGACGCCCGCGGCCGCCAGCGAAATGGTGAACAGGACCGCTGCCAGGCTCGAGTGAAGCAGCCACGTAACCAGGGCGAACACGACGACCGCGATGACCGGCTCGTCGGACAGGGCCCGCAGGACGATCGGGAGAACGTCGGACTCCGTGAGCTCGCCGGTGTAGCCGCGCAGCAACTGCAGCGCGAGCAGCACCACGCCCAGGCCCATGGTCACGCGCGCGCCCTGCTTGATCCCCCCCTGCGTGGTGGAGCTGTGGACGATGAATCCGACGCCGATCAACAGGGGCGCGAGCCAAGACAGGTCGAAACTGAGAACCGCCGCTACCAGCGTGGTACCGATATCTGCGCCGAGTACGAGAGCCAGCGCCGCGCTGGTGGCAACGGCGCCGCGCATGACGAACCCGTTCACCAGGAGCGCCGTCGCCGTGCTGCTTTGCATGGCCAGCGTGATCATGACGCCGGAGAAAAGCGCGACGAACCGTCTGCGCAACCATTGTTTGAGCAGGACCCGCAGCCGGGGACCCAGCGCCCGTTCGACGCCGGTCCGTACCATGCGCATGCCCCACAGGAGCAGCGCCACGGTGCCGATGATGTGTACGAGTAGGAGGGTTGCGGACATTCGATCCAGGCATGCCGACCAGCCATTGCGCCAGCCGGTCGCGAAACATTACGACGGCCGGGAACCACTCCCGGCCGTCGCGCTATCGAGCTGTCGTATGCCGAATCGGCGAAATATTACAGTTTTATGACAGTCGCTAAGTGTGCGCCGTTCATTGACATTGGTCAACTCGCGGTTCGTGAAAATCCATCGCCAAGACGTTTTCGCCAACGACGCATACCGCACTGTCCGAGGCAGATGCCGCCGAATACGAGCATGCCCCCGGCGATATGATAGCCGTGCGGTTTCTCGCCCAGCACGATGACGGCAAGCAGCGTACCGATCAACGGCATCAGGTGGAGAAAGACGCCGGCACGGGCCGGGCCCACCAACGCCACGCCGCGATTCCATCCGAGGAAAGCGACGACCGATGCGCCGACGGCAATGTAGCCGACGGCCGCCGATAATGTCGGCGTCCAGTCGATGAACAACGTGCTCGGCGAGTACAGGACCAGCGGCGTCATCCAGACGATGCCTGCCAGCGAGCTGGCGGTGAGCGTGGCTTCTTGCGGCAGTCCGGCCGGCCGGCGCTTGAGCAGTACCGAGTACACCGCCCAGGCCGGCACGGCGACCAACATCCACGCCTCACCGGTGCCGAACCCCAGTTCGCGTAGCGTGGACATGTCGCCGCGGCAAACGAGTACCGCCGCGCCCGCAAACGACAGTGCCACGCCATACCATTGTCGCTTCGAAACGACTTCAGCGAGGAATACGCGAGAAAGCACCATGATCAGGGCCGGCGCGGTGGATAGCATAAGCAGGGCGTTGGTGGCGGTGGTATGACGTAGCGACTGGTAAACGCAAACGTGAAACACCGCCACGCCGGTCAGGCCGAGCAGCGCGAGATGCGGCCACGACGCGCGAATGATGGAGGCGTTACGCCGGCATTGACGAAACGATAGCGGCGCCAGGACCAGCAGGGCGATCGACCAGCGCCAGAAGTTCAGACCGACAGCATCGATCCCGTCGCCGATCCAGCGAGCGGCAATGAAGTTGCCCGACCAAAGTGCCACCGCCGCGACGAGGAAGACCGGTGCGGCGCCGGCAGTGGTGAACCGATTGATTGACGACATGCTGATCACCGTACATGAATGGGCTGCAATTCCCGCGTACGGTAGCCGCCGGGTCGGCGAAGGTCTTGAGGCGAACGTCCCTGAATCGGGAAAAATCCCTCCGGCGCATGGGACGTCCGTCCCGGCCGATGTCGTCAACGCTCGTCGCGTTCGACACCCAGACCCGCGTCTCGGGCCGCGATGATGGCTTCGCCGCGACTGGCCAGCGACAACTTGTCCAGAATGCGGCTGACGTAGTTGCGCACGGTCTTCGGCGACAGGTTGAGACGCGATGCGATGTCGGCATTGCCGCTGCCGGTGGCGAGTTGCGCCAGTACCGCGCGCTCGCGTTCGGTCAGTTGCGCGAACCGTTCGCGCGAATCGGCGCCGAATGCCGCCAACCGAACACCCGTAAACCCATCCAGCGCTTCGAGGAACAGCCGCCAGGCGGGATCGTCGCGCTGCATGACATGGTTGCTCCCGGGCAGAGGCATGAAACGAGCGGAAGGAATCTCCGTGGCAAGTTGTCGGCCCTCGTCGAATGGAATACGCTGGTCGTCTTCGCAGTGCATGACCAGCGTCGGTACACGCAATCGTCGCGCCGCGTCGGTCACGTCCAGCCCGTCGATGACCGAGACAATGCGCGCTGCATTCTCAGCAGACGCGGACAGCCGCTGCAACTCGTTGAAGTGGCGCACCAGGCCTGGATCGGCGTCGGGAACGAACAACGAGGAAAACACCTGCCGGTAGGCCGGGTTGTCCCGACCCCAACCGACGTGGATCATCTCCTTGAGCGCGTCGGCCTCCCGGGCCGGATCGTCCCCACTGCGCCACAGCCGCCGCCCAAGTACATAGCTACCGTAGAGCACGAGGTGGGAAACGCGACCGGGATGCCTCGCCGCGTACTCGATCGCGATCGGCCCGCCCTGGGACATACCGAGCAGCACGAAAGTGTCGAGTCCCGCCGCATCCACCACCGCCTCGAGGTCGTCGACCCATCGCTCGAGACTCGTCTCCTTCACGTCGCGGTCGGACAATCCGGTGCCGCGCTGATCGTAGCGCAACAGTCGATATCGCCCGGAAATGTCCTCGTGTTGATGCCGCCAGACCGGGCTGGTCCAGTCGTGGTCCAGATGCGTCAGCCAATGCGCCGATTTCACCAGCGGCGGGCCGCGGCCCGACTCGGCGAAGGCGATCCGAACGCCGTCGCCGCTGCGGCAAAACCGGATCTGCTGATTCACGGCCCGGTCATGGTGTATCCGTCGCGGCCTTGCGGCGGCGCCAGGCAATAGGACGCCAGGTCCCGCCAGTGCAAAACGCGCGCCAGCCCCAGCGCAGCCAGTTGAACAGGCTGAAGGCGAGCCACAACGACCAAGCCAGCATCAGCAGGCGGTAGGTCAGCACCGGCACCGAAACCACCAGCGCCGACGGTAGCAGAGAATCGGTGCGGTCCTGGTACCAGGTAAGCAACTCCGCGCTCGAATGATTGCCGGCGATCTGCATGTCCGGATTGCCCAGCAGCCCGGTCTCGATCGCGCTGACCAGCGCCCACAGCATGAACGGCGTCAGCGCGACCAGCGCGATCTGCGACAGGTTGAACACGGACTTCGGCGCCGATCCGTCCAGCGAATCGCGATAGCCGACAAGCAGGAACCAGGCCAGTACCGGCAGCGTGAACCACAGGCTGCTGTGGGCAATGCCGGCGCCGAGCAGGAACCACTGCCACCAAGCGATCGGAACCGACCGAACCCGTGCCAGCGCACCCGCCGCCACCAGCACGAAGACCAGCAGCCCCCAATACAGAACGGCCGGGCCCAATGGCGGGCCGTATACCCAGAGCAACCAGCGGGAACGGTCGGGAACAAGCTCCACGGTACTGTTCACGCTCGGGGCGCCCAGGTCGACCCGCGACGTTCGGTAGATTGCCTGCATCCCGAGCGGCTGCTGCCACTGCACCCACAGCTCGCGGGTACCCGGCCGCAACGGCACGGCGATTTCGCGCCGCGCCGGATCGACCGCGTGCACCTCACCGTCCACGCGTACCGATTGCACGTCGGCATTCTCGGGCAGTACGACGGTGTGCGTACCACCCTGGCTGCTGCGCAGCGTGGCGGACAGTTCGTTCAGGGTGTTCTCGCGTCCCGGCGTGACCCGCAGGTGGCTTCTATCGATGGTCAACGTCGTCCCGGCCACGCCGTCCGGGCGCTGCAGGGTCAATTCGAGCACTTCCCCCGGCCACGGCCGCCACGATTTCACCGGGCCGGATTCGCCGCCTGTCACGACCGGCGCGATACCGCGCGATCGCACGTGCCAACGCGGGTCGGCGTCCAGTTGCCAATGCTCCACGCGATGGGCGTCTTCAGGCGCCTCGAGCAGGTACGGGCTGGAGAGCTCGAACAAGGATTCCCAGCGAAACACCGTTTGACCGGGCGCGAAGGTGGCGCGCACGGCGCCAGCGTTGACGGAGACGTTGCTTACCGGGGACTCGCCCGGCAGGAGCTGGATATCCACGGACAACGGCGCGCCCGGCTCCGAGAGTCGCCGGAGCTCGTTGCGCACGCGCGCCTGCAGTCCGAGCACGAGGGTACGCGTCAGATCGAAGTACGGTTCCACGAGCCCCGTCGGCGGTGCGCCGGCTGTCGGCTCGCTGCCGGCGCGCTCGCGATACAATCGCAACTGGCGGTCGCCGCCCCCGGGACGTTCCATGCCCGCCGCTCGCCAACTGGACGATTCCACCAGCACCCGGTGCGGCCTTACCGGGAAAGTCAGCTCCACCTCACTGGCGTCGCCGACCGCCCCGCTGATCTCCACCAACCGGCTACCGGCCGACACGGCGACCAGCGGCACCCCGTCGTCGCCCAGCACGCGACCCGCTTCGCCGTCGACCTCCACCGAGTCGACCGACCAGGTCGGGCTCGTCAACAACAGCGGCACGGCGACGTCGTCGAGCGCGGTCAGTTCATAGAACACCCGGATGCGTTCCTCGTCGGCGGTGACGAGCACCGACTGCAGATTGACGCAGTAGGGCAGACATTCGGGCGGCTCCACCACGCGACGCTGCAGCTCGTCGAGGAGTTCCGGCGACGGAAAATCATCGGCGACGGCGCGCTCCGTGCCGGCAATCGACGCCGCCAGGGAGAACGCAACCGCGCTCGCGACCACGCCGGCGCCGGGAGCGGAGAACCAGCGCCGGCGATTGACGATCATGAACGCCGCCAGGGCGATGGACAGCAGGAAGCGCAGCGCGTCGAGAATTCGGTTGACGACCGGGGGCAAAACGACGATGCGGTGAGACTGGCCGGGCGACACGGGCCCGTTCCAGGCAAGCTGGTAGCGATTCCACCGCCAGGTGGGCACGCCCGGGCCGGTCTGGATGAGCGCCGTATCGATGGCGCGGTCGGGCGCTGACTCAGGCGCCGGCGGCGACGCCGGCGCGGTCGCGACAGAAAGGTCGGCGGACATGCCCGCGACCGCCCGCATCGACTCCGTGCGGGTCTTCATCTCCGCGGTCACGACGCCATCCGCCGCGCGTTCGTAAAGCGCCTCTCGCATGGCGTCGTCCAGTGCCGACGGCAGCTCCAGGAACGGCGCGCCATGCTCGAGTTGCGGGAACACCACGCTTCGCGCGGTGTTCACCAGAAACGGGGTCGCAACGACCACGAGAGCGACGATGGAAACGAAGCGCGCGGCCACTATCCAGCGACGCAAACGCGACGGCTTCATCGCATGGACCAGCGCCGAGGTGACAGCAACGGGCACCCAGACGTACTGCGGTGCCCCGGCGCTGTGCCAGGTCAATGCCAGCGCGAGCAACGCGACGACTCCGGCGCCCGCACCCCAGATGCGAAACGCGGCGATCGACAGTATCAACACCATGAACATGTCGAGCATCGACCAGCGGTCCAGCCATGCCCCTTGAACCCGGTCGGCGCCGGGCGCCGCCACCAGCCGCCAGCCCGGCGGCAGGTTCAACGTGGTCTGCACGTCTCGCAACTCGCGGTTCCACCCCGAAACCGGCATGTCGCCGCCTTGCGGTTGCACTCTCGCATCGGCGACCAGGTCCACCGGACCGGGCCGCACCTCGACACCGTGCGCGCTGCTGCCCGCCAGGCGCGTGATCAGGCGAGGCTCACCGTGCGCGACGACACGACCGAGCGCGATCGGCGCCTCCACTTCGAGCCGTTGGTCGCCGTGAGCGATGCCGGTCAGTTGGTCGCGCGCGGTATACCCCGCGCCGTCGAAATCCAGCCACAAATCGCGCGCCAGCGAGAGCTGGTCACGGGGCGGCGCCTCGGCGCCCCGTGACGCGTCCACCAGGCGCAATGTCGCCCCGGACGCGGCGACGAACGCGGGCAGGGAGCGCCAGGCATCGGGCATGCGCGTCTGGCGCGGATCGACCGGCGACAGTCCCTCGGGTCGCACGTCGCGAAGTTCCCGGCGCGCGTCGAATGACCACACCTCGCGCGCAGGCAGGGGCGGCGCCACGGCACCTCGACGTACCGCTTCGACGCGACCGGGCAGTCGGCTGTAAAGGTCGAACTCGACACGGCCCGGTCGCACCTGCAACTGCACGCGACCGTCGGCCAGCAGGCGAATCGGCAACGCCCCCTCCAGGCGCAGGGGCGTCGCCTGGTCGAGAAATACGCCGGACAGCACGACCTCCCGCTCCACGCCGGAGACGTCCAGCACCAGGTGGGTGTGCACCTGGAAAGGCCGCGTGTCGATCAGGCGTCGGAACACGGCGATGTCCAGCCGGTCGGCGCGATCGCCCGGCGCCGCGGCGCCGTGGGACAACGCCAACTCGCCGTCGTTGTCGCGCACGGGGTTCACGACCGGTTCGCCCGACAGGATCAGCCGCACGATGGCGCTCTCCCGGGGCACGGGCAGCCGCGCCGGCAGCTTGTTCCACCGGAACCCGCCGGAAACTCGGTACTCACCGGGCTGAAGGCGCAGCGCCGGTACCCCCTCGCGGTTGGCCACGCGGGCGACGTCGTCGTTGACGCGGACCTCCGACGGCCACGCCGACGCTTCGCCGGGCAAGGGCACCCACGACGGTGAAAGTACCGACCAGGACTGCGTGAACCTACCGCCCTCGGCGGAGAGGTCCAGCTCCAGCCTGGACGGCCACGCGCAACCGGCGACGGTCTGCGCGTCGTGGCGCCAGGTGCAACGGGCATCGTCCCCGGCCCCATCGATCACCCATTGAACCCAGGGCTGCAGCGGCGGAGGAATCTCGGGATCCTGGCCCGGTGAGGTCGCCGGGATCAGCGACAGGGCGAGCGCGACCAGGGCCGATGCCCGAACAGCGAAGCGTCTCAAGAACCCCGGAGCGTACACGTCGACGAGACCCCGATTGCGAATGCGCGGCGCGCCGCTACCACTCGCCGGTGTTCGGCATCGAGGCCCACGGCTCCCGTGGCGGCAACGCATCGCCCTTCTGTAACAGCTCGATTGAGATATTGTCCGGCGATCGCACGAAAGCCATGTGCCCGTCGCGCGGCGGGCGGTTGATGGTCACGCCGTTATCCATGAGATGCTGGCAGGTCGCGTAGATGTCGTCCACCGCGTAGGCGAGGTGGCCGAAGTTGCGGCCGCCGGTATATTCCTCCGGGTCCCAGTTGTAGGTGAGTTCGACCTGGGCGTCCGGGTTCTCGTCGGCGCCGAGAAAGATCAGCGTGAAACGCCCCGCTTCCGAGTCCCTGCGCCTGAGTTCTTTCAGGCCCAGCTTGTTGCAGTAAAAGTCCAGCGACTCGTCGATATCCGCGACACGCACCATGGTATGCAGGTACTTCATGGGATCACTCCGTCATAAATACTAAACCTGTCATTATCGACACGGCGACTCGCACGCGCTACCCCGCGCGGCGGATCAACGGTCGATGGAGCGGTTCGCGACGCCGGCGTGACGTTCCAGGGCCAGGTCCACCAGGCGGTCGATCAGGGCGCCGTAGCCCATGCCCGCCTCGAGCCACAGCTTGGGATACATGCTGATCGGCGTGAAGCCGGGCATGGTATTGATTTCGTTGACCAGCACCCTGGACTCGCCGGCGCGAACCAGGAAGTCGACGCGCGCAAGGCCGAAAGCCTCCACCGCCTGGAACGCCGCGACGGCCAGCTCGCGCACCTGTGCGCTCGTTTCGGCATCGAGGCGCGCCGGGATGACGAGCTGCGACTTGTCGTCGATGTACTTGGTTTCGTAGTTGTAGAACTCGGCGCCGGGGATGATCTCGCCAAGCGGCGAGGCTTGCGGGTCGTCGTTGCCGAGAACCGCGCACTCGACTTCCTGGGCCTGCTCAACCGAGCGCTCGACCATCGCCTTGTAGTCGAAGCGCAGGGCAAAATCGACCGCCTCGGCCAGCGACTCGACGCTGTCCACCTTGCTGACGCCGACGCTGGAGCCGAGACTGCACGGCTTGACGAAAAGGGGAAAGCCGAGCTCGGAAACGAAACGGTCGAGGTGGTCCTGGCGGTGCGATCGCCAGCTCGAATCGTTCACGACCCGCCAGTCGGTCTGCGGCAAACCCTCTGCGGCGAAGGCGCGGCGCATCATTTCCTTGTCCATGGACACCGAAGAGCCGACCACCCCGGCGCCAACGTACGCGACCCCCGCGAGATCCATCAGGCCCTGCACGGTGCCGTCCTCGCCGCGCGGTCCGTGCAGCAGCGGGAACACGACGTCAATGCGGCGTTCGAAGTCGCGATCGACCGACGAGCGCAGGATTCCGCCACCGGTGTAGTCGAGGTAAACGGCCAATCCCTCGTTCTCGGCAACGCTTCCCGAAGAGAAGGCGGCGCCTTGCTCATCGCGCAGGCGCCAGCGGCCCCCGCGAGTGATGCCGACCAGCGTAAGCTCGTAACGATCGCGGTCGATGGCGTCGACCACGGAGCGCGCCGAGATCACCGACACTTCGTGCTCGGCCGACTGACCGCCGAAAAGCAGGAGCAGATTGATCTTGTCTGCCATTTCCGTGGAACTCCTGTTGAATGAGGCCGACATCCTCGCAGGTAAGGGAAGACAATTCGGGGGTCGAGACGTGGCAAAACGGTGGCGGCTCGCACCACCGGCGCTGGCGCGGACACGGGCATTGACGTTGCTAGCCGGCTGCTCGTGTAGAATAACCGGCAGCGAGTATTGCACATCCGGCGCAGTGGCGCATCCGCCCGGCGCCGGCACGAGATCAACGTACGGACTTCCGATCACCAGGCGAGGCATAGCGAATACATGTCGCAGATCATGCAACCGTATCTCTTGTTTCTCGGCGACGCACCCGACCGGCTTGCCGCCAAGACAGCTATCGGCGTGCACGATTGGCGACCCGACGCGTGCGTCGGCCAGTTTCGCCTTCCCGGCTGCGTGCCCGATCTCGGCATCGACGAGCCGGGCATCGCCGGCGCCGCCGAACGCGGCGCTCGGACACTGCTGGTGGGCGTCGCCAACCGTGGCGGCGTCATTCCGGAAAGCTGGATCGCCCTGATGAGCGAGGCGCTCGAGGCGGGCATGGACATCGCAAGCGGCCTCCATACGCACCTTTCGGAGATCGCCGTGCTGCGCGAAACCGCCGAGCGCCTGGGACGCCGGCTCATCGACGTTCGCATTCCCACCGAGTCCTATCCCATTGCCAGCGGCGCGCGCCGCTCCGGCCACCGGCTCCTGGCCGTGGGCACCGACTGCTCGGTCGGCAAGATGTATGCCACCCTCGCCATCGAGCGGGAGATGCGCAGCCGCGGCATGAACGTTGATTTTCGCGCCACCGGCCAGACCGGAATCTTCATCGCCGGCAGCGGTGTGCCGGTCGACGCGGTGGTTGCCGACTTCATCGCCGGTTCCATCGAGCACCTGTGCCCGGCCGCGGACGACGATCACTGGGACGTGATCGAGGGCCAGGGCAGCCTGTTCCATCCGTCCTTCTCGGGCGTCAGCCTGGGGCTGCTGCACGGCGCTCAGCCGGATTACCTGGTACTGTGCCATGAGCCGACCCGCACGCACATGCGCGGACTGCCGCACCAGCCGCTGCCGGGCATCCAGGAATGCATGGAAGCCAACCTGGCCTGGGCCCGCGTGGTCAGCGAGAACGCGCGTTTCGCCGGTATCGCCGTCAACACCTTCCACGTCGATCCGGACAGCCGCGAGGGGATGCTGGCGGCGCTGGAGGACGAGTTCGCCATGCCCTGCGTCGACCCGATGATCACCGGCGTCGGCGCGCTCGTCGATCAGCTTCTCGGATAGTGTCACAACGCTCGTTATCCATCCGTGCCGAGGAGTGGCCCCTGGCGCGGGAGTTCCGTATCTCGCGCGCGACCAAGACGGCCGCCCACCCGGTGGTCGTGTCCATCGCCCAGGGCGACCATGCCGGGCACGGCGAGTGCCTGCCCTACCCGCGCTACGGCGAACGTCCCGAATCGGTGCTGGCGCAGATCGAAGCATTGCGCGAGCCGATCGAGCACGGCATTACCCGTGACGGGCTGCAACAGCTCATCGGCCCGGGGGCCGCGCGCAACGCGCTGGACTCGGCCCTGATCGACCTGGAGGCGAAGCAGTCCGGGCGCCGCGCCTGGGACATACTCGGCACGCCGACGCCACGGCCGGCCGTCACGGCCTACACCCTGACGCTGGATTCCCCCGAGGCCATGGCGGCCAACGCCGCGTCCCACCGCGGGCGTCGACTGCTCAAGTTGAAACTGGGTCCGAGTGACGCGGTGGCGTGCGTACGGGCGGTGCGAGCGGCGGCACCCGATGCCGAGCTCATCGTCGATGCCAACGAAGCGTGGAGCATCGAACAACTCGAGGCCACCCTGGACGAGTTCGCCGCGTGCGCAGTGGCCCTCATCGAACAACCGCTGCCGGCGGATCGCGACGGCGCGCTGGCTCGCGTCAAGTCGCCGGTTCCCATCGGCGCCGACGAGTCCTGCCATACTCGTGACGGCGTCGAGGCACTCGCCGAACGCTACCAGGTGGTGAATATCAAGCTGGACAAGACCGGTGGCCCGACCGAGGCCGTGGCACTGCGCCAGGCCGCTCTCGACGCGGGGCTCGAGGTCATGGTGGGCTGCATGCTTGCCACTTCGCTGGCCATGGCGCCGGCCATGTTGCTCACCCCCGGGGCGCGCTTCGTCGACCTGGACGGCCCGTTGCTGCTTGCCGACGACCGCGCGAACGGACTGCGATATGAAGACGACCGCGTATACCCGCCGGACCCGGCGCTGTGGGGATAGCCCGCGCGAACGGGTGTGAACCGGCTTCGTCGACGAGTGGCTCCAACCGGCAGGCCTGGCGGATCGTTCTGACGCTGCTGCTTTGGCTCGGCGCGATCGAGGCGGCGCCGGCCGCGTGGCGGGTGATCGACGCCGATATCGTCCTGCGAATGGCGCTGGACGGTTCGATCCTCGTCCGCGAGACTTTCACCATCGATGCCGATACGAGTTACCGCACGCCCTGGCGCGACCTGCCGCTGCGAACCACGCAACAGGGCGACGCGGTCATCGACGTCGAGGTGCTCCAGGTCACGCGGGCCGGGCAGACGCTGCCCTGGCGCGCAACGCACGCCACGGATGCGCTGCGCATTCATCTCGGCAGCCCGCGCCGGCGAATTCCCGCGGGCAAGCGCGTCTACGAACTGCTCTACCATGCCGACGGCCAGCTGGCCGTTGACGGCGACCGGGAATTTCTGCTCTGGAGACCGCTGGGCGGCGGAATGGCGGCGCCTGTCTCGCGGCTGACCGTGACCGTTACCTTCCCGCGCGCGATCGACCCCGGTGCCGTCGACGTACGCGTCGCCGGCGGCGCGCCGATGACGCACGCGATCGCGCGCGACGGTAGCGTA
Organism: Gammaproteobacteria bacterium; assembly: GCA_030429665.1. Classification (GTDB taxonomy): domain Bacteria; phylum Pseudomonadota; class Gammaproteobacteria; order Arenicellales; family CAJQKF01; genus BQJD01. The sequence goes on from JAUIEZ010000021.1 coordinate 40,889, forward strand.
TCGCTGGTCGCCAGGGGCCCCATCGAGGCCGAGATCGGCCCCGCCATCCTGGTGGGCTGGCCTCGCGGTCACCTGTTGACCGAGTCCGACAGCGAACTCGCACCGTGGATGCGTCCTCGAATCACGTCGCTGTGGTGGGGAGTTACCGGGGCGTTGGCGCTGGTCGCCATTGCCTGGCTGGCCGGCCGACGCGTTTCGTCAATGCGCCGGCCCGTGGCAGTCGCCGCCGCGACGATCTCGCTGCTCGCGCTCTATGCGGCCGGCGCGCCGGCGACCACGGCGCCCGAGACCTTCCCTGGCGAGTTCACGTTGGCGGTGTCCTGCGCCGCTTGCGCCTGGCTGGCCCGGCACTGGCTGGGAGGGGGAAATCTTCGCATTGTCTACATCATTCTCGTAACGGCGCTGGCCGCCACGGTGACGGTACGCTGGACGCTGACCATCTCGCCATGGTTCCCGTTGTTGTGCATCGCTCACGGCGACCTCTTCGTCCTCGCTTGCCGTCGCGCGCGCGCAACACCGCGCGGCGCCGAGAGGTCGGCCGCGGCGGAAGAATCGGCGATACGGCTGCATGCCGTGCCGTTGCTCGACGTCGACGACCTGCTCGAAGACGACACCGTCGCGGGGCAACTGCCGGACGGCCGGCGGGCTCCCTACTTCGATACCTCCGGTGGCCGCGCGCCGCGGCCGTTACGGGGAAGCGCGGACGGCGTCAGTCCTCCTCCGGCCGCTGGTAGGCGTCGACCAGACGCTTCTGCACTTCGGCGGGGGCGGGCTCGTAGGTACTGAAGGCGAGATCGAAGCTGCCCTCGCCCCCGGTCATCGATTTGAGTCGGGACTGGTAGTCGTCGATCTCCGCGAGCGGCACCTGTCCGCTGATCACGAGCTGGTCGCCTGAAAGGCTGTCGGTGCTGTTGACCCGGCCGCGCCGGGACGAAAGATCTCCGGTGACGTCGCCCATGCTCTGTCCCGGCACGGTCACGGTAATGTCCATGACCGGCTCGAGCACGATCGGCCGGGCCTTGCCGATGGCGTCGAGGAACGCCTTCTTGCCCGCCGACACGAAGGCGACCTCCTTCGAATCCACCGGGTGGTGCTTGCCGTCGTGCACGGTGACCTCGATATCCTGCAACGGGAATCCGGCGATGGCACCGCTGTCGAGCACCTGCCGCACGCCCTTCTCCACCGCCGGGATGAACTGCGAGGGTATGACGCCACCGACGATCTTGTTGACGAACTCGAACCCGGCGCCCCTTGGGCGCGGCTTCACTTTCAGGAACACCTCGCCGAACTGGCCCGCGCCCCCCGTCTGCTTCTTGTGACGGCAATGGCCTTCGGCCTCGCGCGTGATGGTTTCGCGGTAGGGTACCGTCGGCGTGCTGGTCTGCACGTCCACCTTGTACTGCTCCTGAAGGCGCTCGATAACGATACGCATGTGCAGATCGCCGAGACCGCGCAGCACGACCTCGTTGGCCACCGCGTCACGCTCCAGTCTCAGGCAGGGATCCTCGCCGACCAGCTTGCCAAGCGAATCCATCAGCTTCTGCTCGTCGCCGCGCTTGGCAGCCTTCACCGCCAGGCCCATCATCGGCGACGGCAGCTTGAGCGGCTCCAGGTGAATGTAGTCCTCGTCGTGAGAATCGTGCAGGACCGAATCGTACTCCAGCCCGTCGACCTTGGTGATCGCGCACAGATCGCCGGGCACCGCGCGCGCCAGGTCCACGAGGTCCTTGCCCAGGGCGCGCTGCAGCGAGCCCAGCTTGACCGGCTTGCGGGCGTCGCCGATGAACAGCTGCGCGTCCTTGGTCAATGTACCCTGGTGTACGCGAAGGTGCGCGATGCGGCCGACGAAAGGGTCGAACGCGACCTTGAAAACATGTGCCAGAACGTGACGGTCGGCCTCGGGCGCCACTTCCACGGACCTGGCGTCCTCGCCTTCTCCGTTGACGAAACCCGGCGGATTGCCCTCGGCCGGATTCGGCAGGAGCTCTGCGACGACGTTCAGCAGTTCACCGACGCCAGCCCCGGTAACCGCCGAGGTGAAGCAGACGGGAATCACGTGGCCTTCCCGCATCGCCATCTCGAAGGTATCGTGGAGCTTCACCGGCGCGACTTCGCCTTCCTCCAGGTACACGGTCATCAGTTCCTCGTCGACTTCGATGGTCTGGTCGATGATTGCCGTGTGGGCTTCCTCGACCGAGGAGAAATCGGCGTCGCCATCGGGGTTGAAGAAGCAGTCGACCACGCGGTTCGCGCCCCCGGCGGGCAGGTTCAGGGCCAGGCACTCGGCGCCGAAGGCCTCCTGGATGGCGGCGTACACGCCGGCGAGGTCCACGCCCTCGGCATCGATCTGGTTGACGATGACCATGCGGCACTGGTTGCGTTCCGCCAGCCACTCCATCATGCGGCGGGTCACGGTCTCGACGCCGCGTACCGCGTTGACCACGACGGCGACGGTGTCCACTGCCGGCAATACGCTGAAGGCAGAGCCGATGAAGTCCGCATATCCCGGGGTGTCTACGAGGTTGATACGGTGGGTGCCGTGATCGAAGCTCAGAACCGACGCGGTAAGCGAATGTTGGTGTTTTTTCTCGAGAGGATCGTGGTCGCTGACGGTGCCGCCACGCTCGATGGTGCCGGGCTGTTCCGCAACCCCGGCCTGGTGAAGTATCCGTTCGCTGAGCAGGGTCTTGCCGGCCCCGGCATGCCCAACCAACGCCACGTTCCGGATATCCGCTGTGGTGTACTCCGCCATGGTAGATCCTCTTTATATTTGTACAATCGACCTGGGATGGTGCCCCCGCGTGACGCCGTGAATCGCGCGACGGGTGAAGCGCCCTGCCCGAGTTGGATTCTCCCGTTTATACCCGAATCATGACCATGAATGAAGAGCGCCCATCGTCGGCTTCCTGGAATCAGCGCTACGCGGACGAATCCACGCCCTGGGACCGCGGCGCCCCCTCCCCGGCACTGCTTGCCTGGCTCGACGCCGGGCGCGTGGCCGCCGGACCCATCGTCGTACCTGGCTGCGGCAGCGGGCACGAGGTGGTGCTGCTGTGTGAGCGCGGCTTCCGCGTCACCGCCGTCGACTTCGCCGAGAGCGCGCTGGCCCTGCTCGAGCGCAGGCTGCGCGAACGGGGGTTGAGCGCCGAGCTGGTTTGCGAGGACTTCCTGACATGGCGCCCCCGGGAGCTGTTCGATACCGTGTACGAGCAGACCGCGTTGTGCGCCCTGCCGCCATCGCATTGGCCGGCATACGCCGACGCGCTGGCACGGTGGTTGCGCCCGGACGGTACGCTGCTCGCCTTGTTCATGCAGACCGGCCGTCCCGGCGGACCGCCGTGGCACTGCGACCCGGTTGCCATGTGCCGGTTGTTCCGGGCACCCGGGTGGCGCTGGCTGGAAGGTCCCGGTCAACCCGTCCCCCACCCGGCCGGGTTTCGCGAATTGCCTGCGGTGTTGGCACGTCGCGTCCAAAGAGCGTCGGAAAACGAGAGAGCGTACTGAAACTGCCGCGAAAACGACGAAAACGGCGCCCGCGAACTTGCTTCGAAAACCTTCATTCGCTATCGTACGCGCTCCGTTTTCACAGAAGGGGTATGCGGTGAAGAATTCGCTTGCACTGCTTGGCTGCGCCATTGCCATGGCATGCGCGTCCGTGGCCACGGCAGCCGGCGACGCGGCCGAAGGAAGACAGAAGGCATTTACCTGCACGGGATGCCATTCGGCGCCGGGGCTGCGCAACGCCTATCCGAGTTATTCGGTGCCGAAGCTGGGCGGTCAGCACGAGGAGTACCTGATCATCGCCCTCAAGGCGTACCAGTCAAAGGAACGCTCGCACCCCACGATGCAGGCACACGCGGCGACCATGAGCGAGCAGGACATGGCGGACATCGCCGCCTATTTCTCTTCGCAGGGCGCCGAGTAGCCCGGGCGCGCCAATCCACCGGAGGACATCCCTTGAAGAATGCTGCGCTATTCACCTTCCTCGCCGGTACCGTCCTGGCGGCCGGCAGCGTACATGCGGCGGCGCCCGGCGACGCGGCGGCCGGGCAGCAAAAAGCCGCAACCTGCGCCGCCTGTCACGGTCCGGACGGCAACAGCGAAAACCCGATTTACCCGATCATCGCCGGTCAGTACCGCGACTACCTGGTCCAGGCGCTCACCGACTATCGCTCGGGCGTGCGCAACAACGCGATCATGCGCGGCTTCGCGACGGCACTGTCCGACGAGGACATTCTCGATCTCGCTGCCTATTTTTCGCGGCAGGAATCCGTCCTGAAGACACCGGATCCCGAGTAGACCCCACTGCGCTAAGCTCCCGGAAAGCCGGCGACACGCCGGCTTTTTTGATGAATACGATAGAATTCCCGGCCAACCGATACCGACCTATCCGCAAATGAGCGACAACCCGAAGGCCGTGAGCAATTTCATTCGTCAGCGAATCGACGCCGACCTGGCCGCGGGGCGCGTCGACGAGGTGGTCACCCGCTTCCCGCCCGAACCCAATGGTTATTTGCACATCGGGCATGCCAAGAGCATCTGCCTGAATTTTGGCGTCGCCGAGGACTATCGCGGCCGCTGCTTCCTGCGGTTCGACGACACCAATCCGGAAAAGGAGGACGTCGAGTACGTCGCGTCCATCAAGCGGGACGTACACTGGCTCGGGTTCGACTGGCAGGATCGCCTGACCCACGCCTCGGACTACTTCGAGAAGCTATACGCCTTCGCCGTGGAACTGGTCGAGCGCGGCAAGGCCTATGTCTGCAGCATGAACATGGCCGACATCCGTGCGTCGCGCGGCACCCTCACCGAACCGGGGAGCGAGAGCCCCTGGCGAAACCGCTCGGTCGAGGAGAATCTCAACCTGTTCGCACGCATGCGTGCCGGTGAGTTTCCGGACGGTGCCCACGTGCTGCGCGCGCGTATTGACATGGCCTCGCCGAACCTCAACATGCGCGACCCCGTCCTGTACCGCATACGCCACCAGGCGCACCAGAACACCGGGGACGCGTGGTGCATCTACCCGCTCTACGATTTTACCCATTGCATCAGCGATGCGCTCGAAGGCGTCACGCACTCGCTTTGCACGCTGGAGTTCGAGGACCATCGACCGCTCTACGACTGGGTACTGGACAACACCAGCGTGCCCTGCCACCCGCAACAGATCGAATTCTCCAGGCTGTCGCTGGATTACACGGTCATGAGCAAGCGCATGTTGACAAGACTCGTGAACGAGGGCGACGTTTCGGGTTGGGACGATCCGCGCATGCCGACCATTTCGGGACTGCGGCGGCGCGGCTACACGCCGGCGTCAATTCGGGATTTCTGCGGTCGTATCGGGATTACCAAGAGCGACAACCGCGTGGAAATGTCGCTGTTGGAAAGCTGCATTCGCGAGGACCTGGAACGCAGCGCCCCCAGGCGCATGGCGGTCGTCGACCCGGTCAAGCTGGTCGTGACCAGCTACCCCGAGGACCGGGAAGAATCCTTCGTCGCCGCCAATCACCCCGCGGACGAATCGTTCGGCACCCGGAAAGTGCCCTTCTGCCGAGAGGTGTACATCGAGCGCGACGACTTCATGATCGACCCACCGGGAAAGTACTTTCGGCTTGCCCCGGGACGCGAGGTGCGCCTGCGCTATGCCTACCTGGTGACCTGCACGGGATATGAAACAGACGAAGACGGCCGTGTCACGGAAATTCACTGCACCCATGATCCGGCCAGCCGTGGCGGCAACGCACCGGACGGACGCAAGGTCAAGGGCACCATACACTGGGTCAGCGCGCGCCATGGCGTGAGCGCGGAGGTGCGCCTTTACGATCGACTTTTCGTCGAGGAAAACCCCGCCGCGAACCGCGACAGGGACTTTCGCGACGCGCTCAATCCAGGGTCGCTCAAGATCGCTTCGAGCGCACTGGTGGAACCGGCGCTCGCCGGCGAGGCGGCGGAAACAACGTTCCAGTTTGAACGGTTGGGCTATTTTTGTGTCGACCCCGACACATCGCCTGCGCGGCCGGTGTTCAATCGCACCGTCACCCTTCGTGACACGTGGGCGCGGAAACAGGGGCGCGCGAAGTGAAAAAACGCACGGGCGAGCCGCCATTCGCCGCCGATGCGGTGGGGCGGTCGCTACGCGGCGCCGGCTTCAACCTGCTGGTCGCGGACATGGAAGCCGCGCTCGTCTTTCAACGTGACGTATTGGCGGTGGAGTTGGTCTATGCCGACGCTGACTTCGCCCTGCTACAGAGCGATGGGGCACGCTGGATGTTGCATGCGGACCATACCTATGCCGATCACCCGATGACGGGCATCGTGAGCGAACCGGCCGGGCGCGGCGCCGGTGTCGAGTTGCGCCTGTACGCCGTGGACCCTGATGCCGCCGAGTCGCGCGCGCGGGCGCTCGATTTCACGGTTCTCGCCGGCAGCGCGGACAAACCGCACGGTTTGCGCGAGTGCTACCTCATCGATGCCGATGGGTACGTCTGGGTGCCATCTCGACCTGTTCGACCATAATCCTTTTTCCTTCACCTGAACCGGGCGCGCCGCAGGCGACGCACGTAATCGAATTGCCATGAAAAACGGGAAATCGCTGACCTCCAACAACCAGTTGCGCTCCCGCTTGCGCGTGGACCGCTCCAAGATCCACGGTCGCGGGCTGTTCGCCCGTCAGGGGCTGAATCGCGGCGAGTACCTGGGCACCTACGACGGTCCTCGCGTGCGACGCAACGGCATGCACGTGCTCTGGGTGGAGGATACGCCCGGCAAATGGATCGGCCGCGACGGCCGCAACATGCTGCGATACCTGAATCACAGTGTCGAACCGAACGTGGAGTTTGACGGATTCGACCTGTTCGCCCTCGCGGATATCGAACCGGGAACCGAACTCGTTTTCGACTACGGGGAGGATCCGGCCGCCTAGCCGGCACGTGGAAAGCTGACTGCCGGCGTGACCGCCGGGAGGCTCAGCCGGTCGGGAGAAACTTCGACACCGGTTCCGGCGCCCCGACCAGGTTGCCCTGGATCATGTCCACGCCCAGGTCCACCAGGACGTTGCGGGTTTCCTCCCGCTCGACATGCTCGGCAATGGTGCGCTTGCCCAGCTTGGCGGCAAGCGTAATGATCGAATCGACGATGGCAAATTTGACCTCGTCCCGCTCGATATCGTTTATCAACGTGCCGTCGATCTTCAGGATGTCCGCGGGAATCTGTCGCAGGTAACCATAGGAGGAAAGACCTGCGCCGAAGTCGTCCAGCGCGAGGCAGCAACCCAGGTCGCGCATGGCGGTGAAAAACTGGCTCGCCATATCGATATTTCCTATGGCCGCCGTTTCCGTGACCTCGAAACACACCAGTTCCGGCGCAATTGCGTAGTGGCGGAAGCGATCGAGCACGTGATTGTAGAACGCGCCGTGAGCAAGGGACTGACCCGACACGTTGATGCTGAAGCTGCGCGGATAGTCCCGGCCGATTCCCAGTTCAGCCAGCATTCGGAAGGCATGTTCGATAACCCACGTATCCACTCGCAATCCGTAGTGAAATTCCTCCACGGCGGAGATCATGATGCCGTTGGGAATATAGCGGCCATCCGTCTTGCGCATTCTCAACAGTAGTTCGAGGGTCGTGCGGTCCGTGTCTCCGGGGCGTGCCGGAACGATCTCCTGGGCGAAGAACTCGAACAGGTCGCTGTCCAGGGCCTGCTGGATCTTGGACGCCCAGCGAGCCTCACCGTAGTGGCGTTCCACCACTTCGTCGTCCGACTTGAACAGGTAGACCGTATTGCCGCCGATCTGTTTAGCGCTGTAGCAGGCGGCATCCGCCTGGGTCATCACCTCGGTGACGCTGCACGCGCCGCTGCTGATCGGAACCACGCCCACGCTCACCGTGACGCCAATCCGTTCGTTGTCGGTTTCCATGCGGAAAGATTCGACGGCGGCGCGAATGCGCTCGGCCAGCGACCGCGCATCGGACGCCCGCATTCCCTTCAGGAACAAGGCGAACTCGTCGCCGCCCACCCGGGCAATGATGTCCGACGGCCCGAGCAGCGCGCCCAGACGCCGCCCGAAGGCGCAAAGAAAGCGATCGCCGATGACATGACCGGAAGTGTCGTTGATCACCCGGAACTGGTCGATATCGAGCAGGCACAGCGTATGGTCTACGCCCTCGCGCGCGCCCTGTTCCACCGCTTCGTCGAGCCGCCGCAGCAGTTCGACGCGATTGACCAGCCCGGTGAGTTCGTCGCGCCCACTTTGGTAGGCGAGCCGTTCGGCCAGTTCGTACGACTCGCTCACATCCTCGCCCGCCAGAAGCAACTGGAGCTGGCCGTCGCCCTGGCGAACGGAGCGCCCGCTGACCCGGAACCAGACGTGCTCGCCGGCACGGTTACGCAACAGGAATTCCTGTCGGCGAACATCGTCCTCGGCGCGGCACAAGGTGTTGATGAATGCGGACAGCTTGGGCGCCTGGTTGGAATGGAACAGGCCGAATACCGGCTTGCCGACAAGGTCTTCGCTTTGCCAGCCCAGGTACTCCGCGCCATAACGGTTAATCGAGAGAAGATCGCCCCGGTGGTTCAGCGTCATGAAAAACGAGGGCGTGTCGTTGTAGAACGAACTATAGCGATGCTCGCTGACGCGCAGTTCCTGCAGGCTGCGCTCCAACACCTGGCCCTGCTCGGCCAGCTGCTTGGTGCGGAACTCGACCTTTTGTTCCAGCGTGTCCCGCATCTGCTGAATCTGGTCCGCGAGACGCTTGCGCTGCAGATGGCGGTTGAGCCGCGCCATGAGAATCGGGAAATTGATCGGCTTGGAGAGAAAATCCGTGGCGCCGGTTTCCAGCGTGGCGACGATATCGCTGAGGGTATCCTTCACCGTGAGCATGATCACCGGCAGCTCGATTTCGTCCCAGCGCTGGCGGATACGGCGCAGCGTCTCCAGCCCGTCGATTCCCGGCATGATAATATCGAGAAGCACCACGTCCGGCCGCTCGGTTTCTATGACAGATAGCGCCTTGTACCCGTCCGCGGCCTCGAACACGCGATACTCACCGTCCTCCAGCACCGAACGTACGAGCGACCGGGTTGTGGGTCGATCGTCCACGACGAGTACGACTGGCTTCGGACGGCGAACCGCCTTGAGTTCCTGTACGGTTTCTGTAGTCAAGCGCGTTGTGCCGACGCCCGGGCGCCGGATAGTATTGAAACGAAAGAGCCAGTATACAGAGGTCGGCTCTCGACTTCAGTATCGGACGCGCCAGTCGATACTTGAATACATCGACGGCGCGCTGCCCCTGGCAGGCGCCGTCGAGTGGCATCCCCGCGACCGGCAGGGTGCGGGGACCAAGCGGCGCGGGATCTAGAAGCCCCGGTCCTGCTGAGAACGGATGAGGTAACGCATGTGATTGAGGTCACGTTCGTCGAGATCCATGGCGGCGTCCACCCAACTCTCGACAAACTGCATCAGGCGCTCCCGCGAAACCGGATCGTCGGACTGCACCGCGCGCCTGAAGGCAATCGCCGCCCGCGAATGATTTCGTTCCCGGTGCACGAGGCGACGAACGACATCCTCGCCCTCCCCGGTTTCGGCAATGTAGTCGATCACGCCGAGTTGCAGGAGCTCTTCGGCGCCATAGAGCTTTCCACTGAGGATCAACCGCTGCGCGGCGCTGGACGGCATGCGCCGGCTGAGGAACTGGTAGGCGCCCATGCCCGGGAACATGTTGAACAGCACCTCGGGCAGTCCCATGCGCACGTGCCGCTCGGCGACGATGATGCTGGCGGACAACGCCGCCTCCATGCCGCCTCCCAGCGCATTGCCCTTGACCAGGGCAATGGTGGTCATCGGCAAATCGAACGCGGTGGAATTGTGGTAGACCAGATCGACGCAGTCCCGAGCGTACTTGGCCAGATGCTCCCGCTTGCCGTCACAGATCAGGCGATAGAAATA
>JAUIEZ010000188.1 GCA_030429665.1 Gammaproteobacteria bacterium
CGGCGGTTCGGGTATTGCCGGCATGATGTCCATACTTCGGCATGCCGACGCGGCCGACTATTACCGCGACCACGCGGTGCGCGTGTTCTTCGGCGTACGCACCGAACGCGACGTGTTCTACCTCGAAGACATGATCGAACTTGCCGAGAAGCACGGCGATGCGTTGTCCATATGCGTCGCCCTGTCCGAGGAGGATGCGAGCGAGGAACTGCGCAAGGCCATGCCCGCGCTGCAATTCGATACCGGATTCGTACACGAGGTGATGGCGCGCCGCATGAAGGATCGTTACGCGAATTCGGTGGCTTTCGTCGCCGGGCCGCCGCCGATGGTGGACGCCGTGCTGCGATTGTTGATCATCGAGGGACGTCTGCCGGCGGCCGACATCCGCTACGACAAGTTTTCTTAGTCTACTTTTCATAGAATAGAGACACGCCCCGTCATAGCCGACGAGGCGGCAGTCATACCGGGAAGCATGCCGATGACAGAAAAACCCAGCAAGCAAGGCGTACTCGCCGGCGCCGACCTGTTCGAAGGGGTCGACGCCGCGACGCTCGGGAAAGTCGCCGAGGTCTCCGAGTTTCGACAATTCGACGAGGGCGACTTCGTGTACCAGATGGGTGACGCCGCGGACCATGCGTTCGTGATGGTGTCAGGTCGCATCCGTTACACGCTCGGTGTCGGCAATCGGCCCGGCGGCAGCGGGTCGATGGTAACGCCCGGCATGACGTTCGGTTGGGCGGCGCTGATCGACGAACGGCCGCGGCGTGTCGCCAGCGCATCCTGCCTGGAGCAGACCGAGCTCCTTGCCATCGACGGAAGGCGTCTGCTCACCATCCTCGAGGGCGACCCGGCATCGGGCATGTTGTTCATGCGCCGCCTGGCTTCGATGATCGCCCGCAGCTTCCTGGAGTAGGCGCGAGGCGATCGTCGCGGAGTTTTTCCGCCGGCGGCCTCGTTTCGCCATTATCGTCGAACGATTTTTTTAAAACGGCGAAAGCCGTTTCCGGGGACGCGCGTCGCGACCTCGACGATACCCGGCACCGCGAAGAACGGGCCGGTCTTGAAACCACCATCGCCAGAGGAGAGAAACCCATGGCCAAGAGCGACCTCGAGATCGCACGCGAAGCCTCCATGCAACCCATCGGCGCGATTGCCGAGCGTCTCGGCATCGGCGACGAATCGCTCGCGCCCTACGGCCGCACCAAGGCGAAACTCTCGTTCGATTTCATCGAATCCCTGAAGGATCGCCCCAACGGCAAGTTGATCCTGGTCACGGCCATGTCGCCGACGCCCGCGGGTGAAGGCAAGACGACCACCACCGTGGGCCTTGGCGACGCGCTCAACCGCATCGGCAAGAAGGCCATGATGTGCCTGCGTGAGCCGAGCCTGGGACCGTGCTTCGGCATGAAGGGCGGCGCCGCCGGCGGCGGATACGCCCAGGTGGTGCCGATGGAAGACATCAACCTGCATTTCACCGGCGATTTCCACGCCATTACCTCGGCGCACAACCTGTTGTCGGCGATGATCGACAACCACGTCTACTGGGGCAACTCTCTGAAATTCGACCTGCGTCGCATTTCCTGGCGGCGCGTCGTCGACATCAACGACCGGGCGCTGCGCTCCATCGCCTGCGGCCTCGGCGGGGTAAGCAACGGTTTCGTGCGCGAGACCGGCTACGACATCACCGTGGCTTCCGAGGTCATGGCCATTTTCTGCCTGGCGCGAAACCTGGAAGACCTGCAAGAGCGTCTAGGGCGCATCATCGTCGGCTACACGCGCGATCGCGAGCCGGTATACGCGCACCAGGTCAACGCCGCCGGCGCCATGACCGCATTGCTGCGCGATGCGATTTGCCCCAACCTGGTGCAGACGCTGGAGAACAATCCGGTGTTCATTCACGGCGGACCGTTCGCCAACATCGCGCACGGCTGCAACTCGGTGCTTGCCACCACCACTGCGCTCAAGTTGGCGGACTACGTCGTTACCGAGGCGGGATTCGGCGCCGATCTCGGCGCCGAGAAGTTTTTCGATATCAAGTGCCGCAAGGCGGGCCTAAAGCCCGATGCCGCGGTGATCGTCGCCACGGTACGCGCATTGAAAATGCACGGCGGCGTCAAGCGCGAAGACCTGGGCGCCGAGAACGTCGACGCGTTGAAGGCGGGACTGGAAAACCTGGGGCGGCATATCCGCAACGTGGGACAGTTCGGCGTGCCGGTGGTGGTCGGTATCAACCGCTTTTCCGGCGACACCGAAGCGGAACTCGAGGCGGTCAAGAGTTACTGTGCCGAACTTGGCGTGGAGGCGATACCGTGCACTCACTGGGCCGACGGCGGCGCCGGCGCCGAGGCGCTGGCCACTGCCGTCACGCGCCTCGCCGACAGCGGAAGCGCCCAGTTTCGCACGCTTTACGAGGACTCCGTTCCGTTGTGGCAAAAGGCGCGAACCATCGCGCGCAAGATCTACGGCGCCGAGGACATCATCGCCGACGCGCGCGTTCGCCAGCAGTTTGCCGCCTACGAGGAAGCCGGATTCGGCGACCTGCCGATATGCATGGCGAAGACCCAGTACAGCTTCTCGACCGATCCCAAGCTGCTCGGGGCGCCAAACGATCATGTCGTGGCCATTCGAGAGGTGCGCCTGGCCTCCGGCGCCGGCTTCCTGGTGTGCATCTGCGGCGACATCATGACCATGCCCGGACTGCCGCGGGTGCCGGCGGCGGACAAGATTCACGTCGATGAACTCGGCCGCATAGAGGGGCTTTTCTGAGCGAATTCGCGCGGGAACGTTGCGTGTTCGGGGCGTCATGCCGCACGTTGCTGAAACGTGTTTCATGATAGCCGTCTTCTATCGTTTCATTCGTTCAAATGACTTTACAAATCGAAGTCACTCCGATGAGATAGAAGCGGGTCTTTTGACGGTTTGACCGAGCCCTTCCCTCCCGCGCGAGTATCGAAACAAGCCCCGATGCCGGGGTGCGAAACGTCGGGAAAATCGGGATGGGGTTCGGCGCCCGGACGAGCGCGAGTTGTCCATCGCGACGTTGAGCGGCATAACGCTGCGCGACCCGAAAGAGAAATTGTAGACACAAGATATAACGACGGCGTCAGGTTGTAACGACGGCGTAAATCACTCAGGAGGAAGCGACGATGGATAGCATCCGTCAGCGCGTGGCACCGCCAAACGTGCCATCTGCCCTCTCCGGAATCTCGGGGCGTGCGGCCCATGTTGCCGCTCGTTTCTCCCGCTCGTTTTCTCGCAGCCCCTGGCGCCGTGTCCGTTCGCCGCGATTGGCCCGTCACGTTACCGTGTCGAGCGTTCGTCGCGACGATCTTGCACGCTGTACAGGTCGTTGAGCCCTACCACAACAGCTACCCGACGACAGACCACTATAAGGAGGAAGCCATGACCCAACGCAAGTCATTCACGAAAACCGTACTCACTGCCGTAACGGCGCTCGCCGCCGTGGGCGCCTTAGCTACCGCGTCAGCGGCCGACAAGGACTACGGCAAGCCGGGAGATCCCGTCAATCTCGTCATCGGCTACCAGCCGTACTACACGCAATCCTGGTCCGGCGTCGTCATGCGCGGCAAGGAACTATGGAAGAAGTACCTGCCCGAAGGTTCCAATGTCGAGTTCGCCATCGGTTTGCAGGGTGCGATCGTCGTGAACAACATGCTGGCGGGCAAGAACGACATCGGTTACATGGGCGACATGCCGGCCATCGTCGCCACCACCAAGCACGAGGTGGCGGACATACGCATCGTCGGCACGCTCGGCACCGGTTGGGACATGTGCAACGTGTTCCTGGTGCGTAACGACGCGCCGGAGTTCGCCAACGCGCAGGATGCGATGAAGTGGCTCGACGGCAAGATCGTTGCCGTACCGCAAGGCAGCTGCACCGACCGCTTCGCCCGCGCCGTGTTCCAGAAGCTGGAGATCGAGCCCGAGGCTTATCTCAACCAGAACATCGAGGTCATCACCAGCGGCTTCCGCGCCGGCAAGCTCGACGCGGCGGTCATGTGGGAGCCCACCACCGCTCGACTCGTCGAGGAAGGCCTGGCGCGCCGCATCGCGTCCGGTGCCTCCGCCGAAGAGAACGACGGCGGCTTCCTGGCCATGCGCGCCGACCTGATCAACCAGCGTCCCGACGTGGTGAAGGGCTGGCTCGAAGCCGAGCTGGACGCCCAGCTGTACCTCGCCGACCCCGCCAACGCCATGGAGGTGGTGAAGATGGCCGAGGACCAGACCACCGGTTTCTCCGAGAAGATCCTGTGGAAGTCCTTCGTCGGGTCGTACCCGGAAGCCCAGGGCGGCATCGAGGTTCGCGATTACAAGGAGTACACCATCACGCCGCGCGCCCAGGAGCTGTTGACCCGCGCCACGAAGTTCCTGCACAGCATCAAGAGCATCAGCTCGGACACGCTGCGACCGGAGGCGATCATGCCCGAGTTCACGCAGGAAATCCTGAAGGAGCGCGGTCTCACGGCGCCCGTAGGCGAGATCAAGGCACAGCCCGACTCCGCCTACTCGGGTAGCTGACGCAGACTAGTCGGCACCGTCGATGAAAGCGCCCGGCCGGCGACGCCGGCCGGGCGCGATCGGGCCCGGTTCCGGCCGAAACCCACTCATAACTTCGGCATGTACAAGCTGGTAACTGGCATGTCGCCCCTTTTCCGAACCGAAAACCTGGAACGATGTCCAACGTCAAGGGATTTCAAGAATATGCCGAGGAGGCTCGATTGAACGAGGAGCTGGTGACCTTGCTCAAGGAGAGCATGCCCTTTCATGTCATATCGGACAGACTACTCGAACGTATCGCGGCCATCGCCCGTCGCGTGTCATACGATCCGGGCGAAGTGATCTACCACGGCGGCGAGCCGTCCGATGACATATTCATCGTGGTCTCGGGCCGCATCGAGCACGCGCTCGTGCAAGGTGTGGCCAGCTCGACGCCGATCCGCACCATGGAGCGCGGCGACGTGTTCGGCTGGGCGGCGCTGCTCAAGGATCGCCCGGGCCGCCTTGCGAAGACGACCTCGCTGAGCGCCTCGGAGGTGCTGCGCGTCGACGCGCACAAGCTCGTCGAGATTCTCGATACCGACCCGACCACCGCCGACACGGTGATGAGTCGGTTCGCCACCATGATCACCAAGGATTTCGCCGTGTCGGAAGACCGCGCCCAGGTCGCGCCGCAACGAAAGGGGTCGCGCGTCGCCGCGCGAGGCGGCGGCAATGGCGGGGGAGGCGGCCAGCAAACGATCTCCGGTATCTCGCTGACCATGTTCCGGTTCGCCCAGTGGCTGCGAAGTCCGCGACCCTATCTCATGTTCATCGGCTTTTCGATCCTGATCGGTTTCTGGTTTTTCGCCGTCGAGGTTTGGAAGTTGCCGAGGTTCCGCGAGATGCCGGGGCTCACGGAAGTGTGGCGCGAATGGCTGTCCACGGATCCCATCTACGGCCTTTCCATCTACGTGCCCGAGTACTACACCCACATCTGGGTGAGTATCCGGCGCGTGCTCATCGCGTTCGCGCTGGCCACCGGTCTCGGCGTACCGCTGGGCTTGTTCCTGGGCTGGTCGCTGAAGTTCAAGGAGTACGTCTTTCCCGTATTCGAGACGCTGCGACCGATCCCGGTATTGGCATGGGTGCCGCTGTCGATCCTGATGTTCACCGGCCTGGAAACGCCGGTCATCTTCCTGACCTTCCTGGCGTCGTTCTATGCCACCGCCCTCAACACCATGCTGGGCGTGCAATCCATCGACGAGTCCTACAGCCGCGCCGCCTATTGCCTCGGCGCCAACCATCGGCAGGTGTTCCGGCACATCGTCATACCCGGCGCCATGCCCTTCATCTTCACCGGACTGCAGATCTCCATCGGCGTCGCCTGGTTCTCGCTGGTGGCGGCGGAGATGGTTTCCGGGCAGTACGGTCTTGGCTACGTGATCAATACGTCGTACACCATGGTCCGCTACCCGACCATCGTCATCGGCATGGTTACGCTCGGCATCATCGGCTACGCCACCAGCGCCATGGTTCGCCTGATGGGCGACCACCTCATGCAGTGGCGCGTGCGCGAGCTTGCACTGGGAGAACAAAGTTGATTTCCGCGGTAGAGAACATCCAACCGAACAGAACGTCCGCGCCGACTCGCGGCGGTGCCATTCGTATCGACGACGTCGTAAAGATCTACGACCCCGAAGGCGCCGCGGTACTCGCGGTCGATCACTGCAGCCTCGACATCGCCGCCGGAGAGATCTGCATGATCGTCGGCCCGTCGGGCTGCGGCAAGACGACGCTGCTCAACGCCATCGCCGGCTTTCACGACATTACCTCCGGCAGCATCCACATGGACGGCGAGATGCTGTGCGGTCCCGGCAAGCCGATGGCGGAACCGGGCTCGGACCGCATCGTGGTGTTCCAGAACGGCGCCTTGTTCCCCTGGCGCACGAATCTCGAGAACGTGATATTCGGGCCCGTCATGCAGGGCACGTTGAGCAAGGCCGAGGCCATCGACAAGGCGCGCGGCATGATGGCGGACGCCGGCCTCAATGACGTCGAGTACAACTATCCCGGCGAGATCTCCTCGGGCGTGCGACGCCGCGTCGAGATCGTGCGGGCGCTGATGAACGATCCCAAGGTGCTGCTCTTCGACGAGCCGTACCGGGCGCTCGACTCGCTCACCAAGTCGGTGATGCACGAGGCGCTGCTGGAAATCTACTATCGCAACCCGGTAACGATCTTCTTCATCACCCACGACCTGGAAGAAGCGTTGTTCGTCGGCCACCGCGTGGTCATCATGACCACGCGCCCGTGCAAGCCAAAGAAGGTCCTCGACGTGGACATTCCGCATCCGCGCGATTACGGCGTTCTCACCAGCAAGCGTTTTCGCGAGTTGATGGAAGAAACGGTGGACGCGGTGCACGAGGAGGCCCTCAAGGCCTTCGACCGCGGCGAGAAGGAGGGCTGAGCACATGGCAACCGCAACCACCGCACATGCCAGCGCCAGGCGCGCCGGACCGTTTCGCAAGCTTCCGGTGCGCTCGCTGCGCCGCGGCGTCGTCTCCATCATCGTCTTCCTCGTGTTGTGGGAGATCGGTTCGCGCTTCGGCGAGTGGACCGGTGTCGGCCTGCCGTGGATCGGACGCATACCGCCGCCCAGCGACGTGTTGGTCACGTGGAACACGCTGCTTACGGACAAGGGTTACTGGTTCAGCTGGTACCAGACGTATCTTCGGGTATTCGCGGGATTCATCGCCGCGATGCTCGTCGGCATTCCGTTCGGACTGGCGATGGCCATCAGCCGCTCGGCGTACGGCATCATGTTCCCGCCCTTCGAGGTGCTGCGGCCGATTCCGCCGCTGGCATGGGTGCCCGCGTCGATCATTTTCTGGCCCACCCAGGAGCTGTCCATCGCCTTCGTTACCTTCCTCGGCGCGTTTTACACCATCGTCATCAACGTGCTGGGCGGCGCGAAGTCCATCGACGTGCGCTACTTCCAGGCGGCGCAGTCCATGGGCGCGAGTTCGTGGAACGTGTTCAGCCGCATCATCCTGCCGGGCACGCTGCCGTCAATCTTCGTCGGCGCCGCGGTGGGCATGGGCATCACCTGGGAGGTAGTGGTCGCGGCGGAGATGATCTCCGGCGGCGGCGGCGCCATCCAGGGCGGCTCCGGCGGCGGCCTCGGATTTTTCATCTGGAACTCCTACGTGGGAGGCTCCGACACGCAGATCGTGGTCGGCATGATCAGCATCGGCATCGCGGGTTACGTCTCGAGCGGCCTGATTCGGCTGCTCGGCACCTACGCGACGCCGTGGCTGCGACAACGCTGACGGCCACTTCATGAACGACTCGCACTGATCGAC
>JAUIEZ010000022.1 GCA_030429665.1 Gammaproteobacteria bacterium
CAGCGTGGCGTCAAAGGTTTCGGTGGTTTTTCGAAGAGCACTGGTCGCCTGGAAGTTGTTACGGCGATCCCGGACTTACCAGTTCCTCCTTTCGCGAGACGTCGAGAAAAACCGCCGCGTGTTCATGGAGTTCCTGCGTGAGTTGGAAAGCCGGTAGTCCGGAAAGGGGGGTAGCCTCGCGTCTCGTGTTTGGCGAGATCCACCCCCGGAACCGGTGGGACACTAGGCGGCTTCGACGAGCAAACGACGGACGCGTTTTCGTCCATCCGGGATCTGCCGAACAATCAACGTTTCGAGCATCGAACGCCGGCGCGTCTCTTCCGTGCCTCGATTCGAGTTCTTCGTTGGCAGGTATGGTATCGAGCTTGGATATCGCTTTAAGGCGTGAACGCGATGACTCGCTCGCCGCCTCGCAGTTACGATGCGATCGCCCGCGAGGCCGTGATACCAGAGACCTCGTCCGAACCCGACTCGGCGGTGTTTCCAATCGGCGCCGGTGCCGCGGGTAGATGCTCGACCCGGTAGAAGTTTTCTCGATGGGTTGGACGGGTTCGCGACGCAAAATGCTATTCTTCATGCCGCGTACGCTGCCGTGCGAATGGCACGGCGAAACAGGAAGTAAACTTCGATTCTCCCTGGAACAGGATTGAAATGCCCCACACCCTGGTGCTCACGACGTTACTCGGCCCGGCGAAATCGTCTCCGGGGCCGCGGGATTCGGCCGCGGTTGAATATCGGCACGGGATCCGGGTGGCAACGCGGCCCGAAATATGACGCCGGTGTTACGACTCGGCGTCGTCGGCTGCGGACGCGCGACCTGCGAACTTCATTTGCCGGCATTGAAACACGTCCCGGCGCTTTCGGTTTCGGCATTGTGCGATACCAGCGAGGAAGCCCTGGCCCGGGCGTTGAAGATTTCCGGATCCGCGGCGGGATATGCCGATTACCGGGCGCTCGTTGCCGATCCCAACGTCGACGTCGTCGCCGTTTGCGTGCCGCCACGGCACCATTTGCCAGTGGCCATGGCGGCCCTGGATGCCGGCAAGCCGGTGTACATCGAGAAGCCGCTCGCGTTGAGCGTCGTCGAATGCGACCAGTTGGTGGATCGCGCCGTCAGGCTCGGTGTCCCGGTGCAGGTCGGGTTCAACCTCCGTGCGCATCGACTGGTGCAACAGTCGCGACGGTCCCTGGAATCCGCGGACGGGTTTAGGCTCATACGGTCCGTTTTTTCCGCGCCGACGCGTCTTCACGGACCTGTGCCCGCCTGGCGTGACGACCTCGGATTCGGCGGCGACGTGCTGTTCGAGATCGCCGTGCATCATTTCGACCTGTGGCGCTACTTGATGAAAACCGAAGTGAGGAGCGTGTCTTCGATCGTGCAGCGACATCCTGACACGGGATCATCGGTGGTCGTGTCCGCAACGCTCGCCAACGGCGCCCTGGCCAGCGCCGTGTTTTCCGACGCCGGTGCGCCGCGCAACGAGATCGAATTGCTGGGGCCCGCGGGGAGAATTCGAATCGACCTTCACTGCTTCGACGGACTGGAGACGATGACGTCAGCGGACCACGGCGGCGATCTCGGTTGGCGGGGGCGCCGGTTCCTCGGTTCCGTTGCGGCACTGCCACGGGCCTTGCTGTCGAAACGATTCGGCGGCGACTACCGGGCATCGTATCGCGACGCCTGGCGGCATTTCGCGCACGCCGCCTCGAACGGTGTCTGCCATGGCGCGACAATCATGGACGGTCGCATGTCGACGGCCATCGTCGATGCCATGTTGCAATCGATTCGGGACGGTCGTTCGGTGGCGGTTGACTCATGAAGCAGGGTAACAGCCGTTGAAATCCGATCGAGCGCGTCACCCCTCGACGCACGGCAGTCAGCGCCTCGATCGAGGCGAGCTGGCGGGACCCGGGACATTCTCCGTCGTCATTGCGACGCGCAATCGCCCGGGACAGCTCGCGGATTGTCTGCGGTCGATCGCCAGGCAGGACTATCCCGGCGAGGCGATCGAAGTCGTCGTCATCGATGACGGCGGAGAGGAGCCGCTCGATGACGTCGTCGACGCGTTTCGCGACGTGCTCGATATTCGCCTGCTGCGGCAGTTGCACCACGGGCCAGCGGCGGCGCGCAATCGCGGTGCGAGACTGGCGCGTGGCGAGTTCCTCGCGTTCACGGACGACGATTGCCGCCCCCGTCCGGACTGGCTGTCCCGAATAATGCCGGCGTTGCGGCAATACGGGCGTGCGATGGCCGGAGGACGAACCGTCAATGCGCTCCACTCGAACGCGTTCTCCTCGACCAGCCAGATGATCGTCGATCGGGCATACGCGTATCACAACCATCGATCGACGCGTTTCGTCGCCTCCAACAACATGGTGCTGCCCGCGAGCGCGTTTCATGCGGTGGCCGGATTCGACACGTCGTTTCGTCCGGCGTCGGAAGATCGCGACCTGTGCGCCCGCTGGGTCCACGCGGGATTCGAGATATGTTTCGTGCACGACGCCGTCGTCGAGCATGCCCATGATCTGTCGCTGGCGGGGTTCGTACGGCAGCATTTCCGTTACGGTCGCGGCGCCAGGCTTTACATGGAGGCGATGAGGCGTCGCGGCGCCATTTCCAAGTCCGGTTGGATACGGGAACACCTGCGCTTTCTCTGTACTTTCGCCGCGCCCCTGCGACGCCTGCGCGCGGTTCGACAATCGACAACGGTCTGCGTGCTTGCGGTTTGGCAACTCGCGAACCTCGCCGGGTTTATCTACCAGGCCAGCCTGTCGGTTCTCGGCACGGTGGAAAACCGACGCCCGCGACCGAGCACGTCTACCGAAGGTGCCGAGTGACCGGGGAATCGGACCCATCGGATCGAAACATGCCCCTGATGTCGGTGGTCATCGCGGCCCGCGATGGCCTGGAGGGGATCGCGGTCACGCTCGACCATCTCGGGCGGCAAAGCGTGCGCGAGCAACTCGAGATCGTCGTCGTCGTACCGGCGGGCGCCGCGCCGCGTCGCGACGACCCCGCCCTGGAAGGGTTCGCCCGCGTACAGTGGATCGAAGTGCCGCAGATCGAGTCCATTGGCGGCGCGAACGCGAGCGGCGTGCGCGCGGCATCGGCCGAAGTGGTGGTTCTCGCCGAGGATCATTGCTTTCCGGAACCCGATTGGGCCGAGGGGCTTATCGCGGCGCATCGCGGACCCTGGTCGGCGGTGGGACCGGCATTGCTGAACGCGAACCCGTCGAGCGCCGTGAGCCAGGCCGATTTCCTCATCGGCTACGGGCCGTGGATCGCGCCGGTCAGCTCGGGTGAAGTGGATTTCCTGCCGGGCCACAACAGCAGCTACAAGCGTGAGGTGTTGCTCGCGTACGGCGAACGACTGGAAAGCCTGATGGATGCGGAGACCCTGCTCCACTGGGATCTGCGTGCCCGTGGACAGCGGTTGTACCTTGATTCCGCGGTCCGGGCGCGGCACATGAACTTCTCGCGATGGCGGCCGTGGTTGGGCGCGCAGTTTCACAGCGGACGCTTGTTCGGCGGGCTGCGCGCGCAGTCCATGGCAGCGTACACGCGAGCGGTCTTCGTGCTGGGTTCACCGCTGATACCTGCCCTGAGGCTAATCCGGTTGCTGCGCTCGCAGGGCAAGGCCGTGCGGCGGCGGCCGGCTTGCATCCTGCCGCTGATCGTCGGATTTACGGTCGACGGGGTCGGCCAGATGCTCGGCTACCTGTTGGGGCCGGGAAACGCGCGCGCCCGGGTGTCGCGATATGAATTCAACCGGCTATCGTTCGTTACCGCCGAGGACCGTGCCCGCGTGCTCGGCCGGCGATGACACGATTTCCTGCGCGCCGCGCCGCGGGAAGCCCCGGCGCGAGTCCTTCGGATCGACGGGGATGTAGACGTTACGCGGACGCTCGATCTTCGGTCTTTCGGCGCCGCGTCGTCATCGACTCGACCCATGCCGCCGCGAAGGTTGCCGAGGCGTAGAGATAATAGAACTGGTGCCACGCGATCGCGCGTACCGCGAACCACGGGCCGCGGCGCCGCGCGAAAAACCCGCCCAGTCGGGCATTCGCCGCGATGGCCATGAGCGCCGGAACCGTCGCCGCCTCCCATCCGGGAAACCCCGTCAACGACGTTACGGCCCCCGTCGCCAGCAGCAGGGCGACCGCCGCCCGCAGGCGCTCCGGCCAGTCGACGTTTAACGTCGGTTGGCCCGCGCCGGACAGGATCAGGCGGGACCACGGCAGCGCGCGCATGAACACGTCGGTGCGAAGCAGCTTTCGCAACGACCAGTGCTTGAGGTGCGTCACTCTGATCGCGGGTTCCGAGACGATGCGTCCACCGCGCGCCACGAGACGGTAGCCGAGGGCCACGTCCTCCACCCCGGCGAACGCGGGGTCGAAACCGTCGGCGCGTTCGAAGGCCGCGCGGCGCATGGCGCCGAAGCCGGCCCAGAACGTCCGGGCGCCCTCGCGCGTGCGCTGGTGGTAGTAATGATGGCGCAAGTTCGCGTACTGGCTGAAGAATCCGGACGCCGGCGGGTCGTCGTCATAACTTCCGAACACGGCGTCGGCCCGCGTCGCGAGGAGTCTGTCCACCAGGTTGGAGATGCTCGACGGGTGGACTAGCACGTCGGCATCGACGAACACGATGACGGAGCCGCGCGACTCGCGCACGCCGCGGTTGCGCGCCGCCGCGGCGCCGCCGCGAGTTCCGAGGCGTTCTACCCGTACGCCGTATCCGGCCGCGATCCGGGCGCTGTCATCGCTCGAGCAATCGTCGACCACGACCACCTCGGCCCCGCCGCTCGCCTCCAACAGTGCGGGTAGCGTTCGGTCGAGATAGGGTGCGGCATCGTGCGCGGGCACGATGATGACGACATCGCGCGCGTCATTCCCGGTGCCTGCCGTCCCGGGCGACGTCTCAGTCACGCAGCGGCACCGGTACCAGGCGGTCCGCTGTGTTTTGTTGGTGAACGCCTTCTTCGTGGTACCGCGTGTCCGTGTTCACCTCCCACACGTCGTGGCCGCGCTCCAAGACCGCGTTTTGCGCGGCGAAGATGCCGCTCAACATGGAATGATCCTGGTTGTTGTAGCGGTGCAGGCCATTGCGGCCCACGGTCCAAAGATTCGGATACCGCGACAGTTGTTTTCGGATCACGTCCACGTTAGTCCGGTAGTCGGCGTCGTAGACCGGGTAGGCCCGCGGCGCGCGAATCACGGTGCCGTCGATGATCTCGCACCCGTCGACCAGGCCGAGTTCCCGTCCCTCGCGCTCGGCCAGGTCGATCAACGCCTGGTCCGGCAGGTTCCAGAGATCGTCGCCCCGATTGACGAAGTACTCGAACCCCAGTACCGCGCGATTCGCCTGCGGGCACATGTCGGCGCTCCAGTTTCCGTAGTTCTGAATTCGGCCGACCTTGACGTTGTTGGCGTGGATGTACAGCCATTGGTCCGGAAACGGGTTGCTTCCCGAGAGGACAAGGCCGACGGTGAGGAAGTCGCGGTGTCGCAAGGCGTCCGCGCAGGCCAGCGCTTCCTCGCCCACGTCGGGCGCCAGCTTCCGTACCAGTTCGCCGAGAGGAACCGACGAGATCAGCGCGTCGACTTCAAGCGTCTCGGCACCGGCCGGTGTCGATACGTCTACCGCGACGACGCGGTCGTCGTCGACATGAACCTTGTCGAGCGTGGTTCCTTGCCTCAGCGTCGCGCCGGCATCGACGATCCGGTCGGCAACGGCGTCCCAGAGCTGGCCGGGGCCGAGCCGCGGATAGAGGAAACTCCGCACCAGGGTCTTGGCGAGCGCCGGTTCTTCGGATCGCGAACCACGTCGAATTCCGTCGAGCACCGCACGCGGCAGGTTCAGGTTCTGGATGCGCTGCGCCGCCCAATCGGCACCGATCCGCGAGCACGGCATGCCCCAGACCTTTTCCGTGTAGGTGCGGAAAAACAGCTCGAACAGCCTGCTCCCGAAACGGTTGCGCACCCAGTCCTCGAAACTTACCTCCGGATCTCGCGGCCGCACCCGCGACCACGCGTAGCTCGCCGCTATACGGGTCGACTCGAGCGCGCCGAGTCGGGCGAGCGTCTCGAATGGGCGTAGCGGGTAGTGGAAGTATTTGCCGCGGAAGTAGATTCGCGACAGGCGCGGTCGCACGAGCAACTCGTCGCCAAGCCACTCCCGCCAACGGCGGTTTACCAACTCGGACGAGCTGAAAAAGCGGTGACCGCCGATATCGAACCGGTAACCCTTATATTCGTGAGTTGCCGACAGGCCGCCGACGTGATCGGCCGCTTCGACGACGACCGGCCGAAATCCCAATCGACACAATTCGTCTGCCGCTGTGAGTCCCGCGGGGCCAGCGCCAGCTATCAGGATATTCAAGGAGTTCGACCGAAATAAGTGAAACGTGAATTGGCTTTCATGTTACCAGTTGGTACCTTCGTGCGCCATGCCGCGCGGGCGCGGTAGCGGTGCGCCGCCGACAACCGGGCAGCGCGCGTTCCCGCCGGATGCCGGGGCGTGACGGTGCATGGTTATACGCTGCCCGGTCCTGGCTGTCCCCGCGTCGCCGGTCGCCCGACCGGTTCACCCGTCAATCGGTCCGCTGTGTAGAATCACCGGCTGCAAGGCGGCGTGTACGTCTCAATGTCTAGCCGCCCGGGGCCGATGCAAGCGACTGTGTTGGCAAGCGTTGAATTAACTTTGCACGGGTTCTCGGTCGGTTGCCATGCGTGTATTGCTCACGGGAAGTTCGGGATATGTCGGATCGGTCCTGGCGCCGCTGCTGCTGGAGGTGGGGCACGAGGTCGTCGGCTGCGACACGGGTTTGTACCGTCGCTGCCATTTCAATGGACACGAGGCCGATATCAGGACGCTGGAGATCGACATCCGACGCCTCTCGACGTCGGACCTGGCCGGGTTCGACGCTGTCGTGCACCTTGCCGGTTTGTCCAACGACCCGCTCGGCGACTTTCGGCCCGAATTGACGTACTCGATCAATCACCAGGCATCCGTGCGCCTGGCGTCGCTGGCGGTCGATGCCGGCGTGTCGCGTTTCGTGTTCGCATCGACATGCAGCGTGTACGGCGCCGCGGCCGAGGACTGGTTGAACGAGAGTTCACGCCTGAACCCGGTGACACCCTACGCCGTGGCCAAGCTCAACGCCGAGCGTGATATCGGTGCGCTTGCCTCGGAGACGTTTTCGCCCACCTTCGTCCGGGCCGGTACCGTTTATGGCGTGTCACCGCGGATCCGGTTCGACCTGGTGCTGAACAACCTGGTGGCGTGGGCCGCCTCGACCGGGGAAGTTCGCCTGAAGAGTGACGGCTCGGCCTGGCGTCCATTGCTGCACGTGGAGGACCTGGCCCGGGTGTACGTTCGACTGCTTGCCGCGCGGCGCGAAGACGTTCACATGGAGATCTTCAACGCGGGCAGCTCGGAAGAAAACTACCGCGTCCGCGACATCGCCCGGATCGTCAAGCACACGGTCCCGGGATGCCGCATCGTGTTCGCGCCGGGCGCGGTCGCCGACCAGCGAAACTATCGCGTCAGCTGCGCCAGGATGCGGGAGAAGTTTCCGGACTTCGAACCCCGCTGGACGGTGTCGGACGGCGCCAGGCAACTCTACCTCGCGCTCGAGCGTCATCCTGTGCCGCCCACGGATTTCGAGGGTGAACGCTACAGCCGCATTGCGCACTTGAAATCCTTGCTGCGTGACGGGCGCGTGACGGAAGACATGTATCCCGGCGCCGGTATCGACTCGTCGCTTCGCGTCTCGTGAACGCCTTGTATCGAGAGCGATGCCGATGCCGGGTCTGCGAAGGGTCGAGCCTTTCGACGATCGCCGAATTCGGTCGAACGCCTCTCGCCGACGGGTTGCTGGAGAAAGAAGACCTCGCGGGCCAGGAGCCGACGGTGCCGCTCACGCTCGTATTCTGCGAGTCGTGCTCACTGTTGCAGCTCAGGGAAACCGTCAATCCCGCCGTGCTTTTCGGTGACGATTACCCGTACTTTTCCTCCACGTCGACCACCTGGGTCGAACATTGTCGCGACAATGCCGCCGAGCTGGTTCGATCGCTTCGGCTCGGTGCGAACTCCCGCGTCGTGGAGATCGCAAGCAACGACGGCTACATGTTGCGCCATTTCGTCCGGCACGACATTCCGGTTCTCGGCATCGACCCGTCCCCATCGGCGGCGGTGGCGAACCAACAGGGAATACCCACGCTTCAACGCTTTTTCGACGTGGACCTGGCGCGCGAGCTTCGACGTGACGGCGTCCGCGCCGACCTGGTCATCGCCAACAACGTGCTGGCGCACGTGGCCGACCTGCACGGGTTCCTGTCCGGCGTCACGATGATTCTCTCTCCCGGCGGGAGCCTGGTGCTCGAGGTGGGATACGTAAGGGATCTCGTGGACAAGTGTGCGTTCGATACGATCTACCATCAACATCTATGCTACTTCTCGTTGACCGCGCTGGCGGCGCTCATGGGACGTCACGGCCTTCGGATCTACGACGCCAGGCGAGTTCCAACGCAAGGCGGTTCGCTACGCCTGTACGTTTCCACTGCGAAATCGGCGCAGCCTTCGGTGAACTCACTGCTGTCGGCGGAGCGAAGCTGGGGCGTTGGCGAGCTGTCGACCTATCGCGGATTCGAAACACGATTGACCGGCGTGAGCCGCCAACTGGCGGACCTGGTCGGGGAACTCAAGGCGCGCGGCAAGCGCATCGTCGGATACGGCGCCGCCGCCAAGGCGACGACGCTGCTCAACGTCACCGGGCTCGACGGAACGATGATCGACTATGTCGTGGACCTGAATCCGTACAAGCAGGGGAAGTACATGCCGGGAACACGGCTCGAGATCCGGCATCCGGACGCGATCGAAGACGACCGGCCCGATTACATACTGCTGCTCGCCTGGAACCTGAAGGACGAGATTCTGCGGCAGAACACGCCGTTTCTCGCGACCGGCGGAAAACTGATCGTCCCGCTGCCGGCGCTGGAGGTGCTCGGCGGCGCGGACTGACGCGCGGCCGTTCCGCGACGTCGTGCGCGCGCCGAATCGGTGGCGGCCTCGACTGCCTACAGCCGCAGCAGGCTCGGAGACAGGCCCAGGTCGGCGAGTTGCCGGGATATCTCGTCGACGTACGCGGGATTGGACACGATCACCACGTCGGGCGGTCTCTCGCACAGCGACTCGGGCGAGACGATCGGATGGCCGGTGCCCGGCACGAACTTGCCATGCTTCGACGGGTTGAGGTCCACGGCCCGTGATACCGAGCCGGGGCCATCGACGAGATTGAGAAATACCATGCCCTTCGACCCGGCGCCCCACAGGACGACGTCCAGTCCCCCGCGCCGAAGATCGTCGAGCGTCCGTGTCCACCGCGCCATCGCTTCCCGGCACGACAGCGCGAACCCGTGCTCGAGGCCGACCTCGCCGCCTTGTTGGTCGCTTTCCGATTGCGGTACTGGACCGCCGCCGCCGACAACGGCGCAAAGATACTGTTCCCGGAAGCGTGTATCGAGCCGCACGATGCCAAGGCCGCATCTCGTCACCAACCGTTGCAGGGAGTCCGCGTCAAAGTAGCTGACGTGCTCGTAGATGCAGTCCCACGGCACGCCGCCCAAGAGCATGGCACGGGCGTTGGGAACCTCGACGTAGATCAGTCCCGCTTCGCCGGTGATGGCGGATAGTCTGGCGAGGAGCGCCGACGGCGCCTCGACATGTTCCAGCACGTGACGGCAGCAGACCAGGCCCGCATCCGCCGGCGTGCCCCAATCCTCCCAGGTTCCGGTCGCGATCGAATACTCCCCGAAATCCGGAGCAGTCGTCGAGTTCCGCGAGTCCGGCGCCGAGGGATCGATCCCGTAGCCGCGATTGTTGCCGTGCGCGCATACCGCGTCGAGAAAAAAGCCGTTGCCGCAACCGATCTCGACCACGTCGCGGCGTCTGACGCCGAAATCCTCGACGAGCTCGGTCGCTTGCCGGTTGGCGAACGCGCGATAGGTCGCGGAGTGATTCAGCGCGTTCTCGTACCCGGGCGCGTATCGCACAAGCTCGGCGGAGAACGCCTGGTTGAACAAGAGGCCGCAGTCCCGACACTTCACCAGTTCCAGCGTGTCCCGATCGACGTCGATCGCTTCCTCGCGACTCGCAGACGGGACATGGATCGACACCGGTAGAGCGGCCAAGGTCAGGATCGCGACATGGTTCCCCGATTCGCAGGCGGGACAAGCGCGGATCAAGATACCGTCCCCGTGGCGCGATCGCCATGCGAATCATGCCGCTCGCCGAGGCGACCCGCGTCATTCATCGCGAACGGGAACCGCGCGCGGATCGTCGGCCGTGGAAGGCGATCGTGCCGACCCGGACATCGGGACGATCGGCACGTCGACTCCAAGCACCGACACCGTGGCGCGAACCTCTTCCTCGTACACGGGGTTCATGACCACGACGAGGTCCGGAGGGTCATCCTTCAGGCGTTCCGGGCCCACGATCTCCTTGCCGCTGCCCGGAAGAAAGTGACCCTGTCGGTAGGGATTGATGTCGACGACGTAGCGAATCGAGTCCGCGCCCGGGATACCGGCCAGGAAGGCGACGGCTTTCGATCCGGCGCCCCAGAGAACGACGCCGGGCGCATATCGGTCCAGCAACTCGCCCCATGTACGGCGGGTATCGAGCCAGCGCGACCGGAAGCGGTCGATGTCGGCAGCATCGATCCGTTGCAGCGACCGATCGCGATCATCGTCTTGCCGGGTCCCGGCCGGCACCGGGTTGGCATGAGCGGCGAGGTATTGACCCCTGTAAACCGCCTTCACGTCGTCCACCCGGTAGCCCGCCCGTTCGAACAACGCGGCAAGCGAGCGCTCGCTGAAGTAGGAACAGTGTTCGTAGTAGATGTCCTCGATGGCGCACGATCTGACGACCCGGCGACCGTCCGGCACCATGACGAAGACCGGCGCGGGCGCGGCCGTTGCTGGCGCATGGGTTATCTCTCGCACGAAGGTCGCCGGCGCGGGTATGTGTTCCAGCGTCATCTTGCACACCACCAAGTCCACGGGCGTCGCAACGCGTCCGGGGGCATAGCGCTCGGGAAATACCGTCAGGTCCGACGGGTTCACGGCCGGCCGGCGCTCGGGGTCGTAGGCGGGATCGAAGCCGATTCCGCGGTTGCCGCCCCGGCGAACGAGCAAGTCGAGAAAGTCGCCCTTTCCGCAGCCGACCTCGACGACCGTGCCCCCGCGCAGCCCGTAGCGCGCGACCAGTTCGTCGCACAGGCTCTCGTGAAATGCGCGAAACGTCGGGGAGAAGGATTGCGTCTCCTCGTAATCACTGCCGTAGCGAACCATCGTCTCGTCGAATGACGAGTTGAAGACGAACGTGCAGTCGGGGCACCAGGCCAGCGACATCGTGCGTTGAGGGAACTTAAGCGCCTCGCCGGGCGAATCCAGGTTGACACAGCTGCTGACGGGTACGCGTTCGATCCGATGAAACACGCGGGTGTCGGCGCATTTGCATACCGGGCACGCTCGCGATGTCGTCAAGGCTCCTCTCCCGGCCACGGGACGGCGAACGCGGCGCGCCGATCGACGCCGATCAACGCCAGGTCTTCCACGGCGGATCGCCCGATTGCCATAGCCTTTCGAGCAGTACCTTGTCGCGAAGCGTATCCATGCACTGCCAGAAACCGTCGTGGCGGTATGCCATCAGTTGTCCGTCGAGAGCGAGCCGCTCGAGGGGCTCGCGTTCCCACTGCGTATCGTCTCCGTCGATATAGTCCATGACGCCGGGCTCCAGGACGAAGAAGGCGCCGTTTATCCATCCCTCGCGCGTCTGCGGCTTCTCGGAAAACTCGCACACGCGATCGCCGTCGAGCTCCAGGTGGCCGAACCGCGCGGGCGGATGCACCGCGGTGAGCGTCGCCAGCTTGCCGTGGGACTCGTGAAACGCCAGCAGTCGGCGCAGGTCTATGTCGGCCACGCCGTCGCCCCAGGTGAGCATGAACCGGCTGTTGTCCAGGAACGGCGCCAGGCGCTTGATGCGTCCGCCGGTCAGGGTGGGAACCCCGGTGTCGATCAGTTCGACCCGCCAGTTGGGCGTCGATTGGTCGAGGTGGGTCACGGCGCCCGTTCCGACGTCCACGCGCAGGTTGGAGTGCAGCGCGCAATAGTCGATGACGTAGCGCTTGATGGCTTCACCCTTGTAGCCCAATGCGACGACGAAGTCGGTGAATCCCTGGTTCGCGTAGATCATCATGATGTGCCAGAGAATCGGCCGGCCGCCGATCTCCACCATCGGCTTGGGCTTGGAGCTGGTTTCCTCGCTCAGCCGCGAGCCGACGCCGCCGGCAAGAATCGCGCACTTCATGGTGTCATGTCCCGTTGTTCCCCGGCCTTGGCCGGTTGCCGTGACGGCTTGTCCCGAATCGCGGCGCGTTCCGAGCGAATCTTCTCGGCAACCGCTTCGCCCGTATGCAGCCGCCCCTCGCGACACCAGGCGGCGAGCTTGCCGAGACAGCACGCCCGGTCGCGCTCGGACAATGCCACGCGATGTATCGATGCCTCGTACTCGCGGACTCGCTTGATGGTCGGCGTCAGCGCGTCGGGCGCCGGCCGCGGATCGAACCACGTCAACCGCTCGCGCTCGCCGGTGTGCTTTCGGATCGACGCGTCCGGGTGGTCGCGGCGCTGGTAGAGCGTTTCCTCCAGCAGGCGCAGCTTGCCGATCAATGCGAGTTCCGCGAGCAGGTTCCGGTCGGACCCGAGCCACGCCCCGATCAGCGGCGTTCGAGCCAGCGTTCGCGTCCGGATCAGACCGAAGATCGAGAAGCACGCATGCCGCGAATGGATGAACTCGCCGAATCGCCGGCACGGATCCGACTGGACGAGTTCGAGCTCGTCGCCATAGTGTCCGGTGACATTCCCTTCCTCGTCGATCCGCTCGGTCTGCGCGTGGCACAGCACCGCCTGCGGATTGGCATCGAGGTAGTCGAGGCATGCCTCGACGAAGGTCGGCCGCAGCAGGTCGTCGTGGGCGGTCCACTTGAAGTACTCGCCCCTTGCGAGACGGAAGACCGCGTTGAAATTCGCCGCCGCGCCTTCGTTGGCGGCGCTGCTTTCAAACCGGATCCTGTCGTCGCTTTGCGCGAGCGATCGTGCGATGTCGACCGAGTCGTCCGTCGACGCGTTGTCGCGAATGATGAGCTCGAAATCCTCGCAGGTCTGGCCGAGGATGGACTGCACGGCCGCCTCGAGGTAGCGCGAGCCGTTGCGCACCGGCAGGCCGATGGATATCCGGGGCGCCGGCGTCGTCGCGGTGGACTTTTTTCTCGCCGCGTTCACCGTCAGTGCACCGTCCTGCGCAACCGGGTGATCATGTCGTCGACGATTGCGTCGAGACGTTTCTCGGCGGTCCATTCGCCATAGCGACCGGCGAACCGTTCAACATTTTCCGCCAGTGACGTGTCGTCGTCGATGTCGCCCACGGCCTCGGCGCACGCTTGAGCGCTTTGCGCGATCCGCGCCAGACCGTGGTGGTCGAGTCGGACGCCCAGGATTTTCTGTTCGTTGTAATAGGGGAATATGACGACGCGGCAACCACAGCGCAGCAGCTCCGCTACCGCGCCGTGGCCGCCGTGGCATACGGCGACGTTCGCCTCGCGGCCGACTTGTGGAAGGTCGACGGGTCGCGCGCAGATGTTGACGTTGGGCTTGACCAGCGATCGGGCCAGCCGCGGCGTGATGCCGGGCGCGGCGACCAGCGTGGACCAGCCCAGTTTGGAAAGCGCATCGATCAAGGCGCGAAAATGTTCATAGTGCGGATGGTAGTAGACGAACAGTCGCCGCGCATCGATCTTCGGCCACGTCGGCGCCACCGCGTTGGACCCGGTATCGAATACACCCCAGTACTCGACGCCCTTGCGACGACCGAAGTGGTCGAGTTCGGGAAACGTCGCGAGATAGCGCTTGTCGCACGCAAGCATGTCGGCAAGCCGTTCCAGGGGCGGGTATCCCAGCGCGCGAATCGCCTGGTTGGTGTTTCGCAGTACGCGCGCCTCGATCTTCGCCAGTTCGCCTTCCTTGGTGTTCTTGCGCAGGACGATCGGTCGAAACGGCGTCTGCGCGGGCGGCAGCGTAAAACCCGTGCCGAACGCCAGCGTCGTCACGCCGGCAAGCCGCGCGGACAGCACCGCGATCGGCGAATAGTCGGCGACCAGTGCATCGCAGCCGGTCACGCGCAGCAATTCGCGCCACGCGCGAATCAGCCCGGCGATGAACTCGGGATCGTTGAAGCCGAGTTCCATCAGGATCTCGGGAAAGGTCCTGGGCGCGGCGTCCTGCCGAATCCGGCCCGGCCACACCGGCGCCTGGACGAATGGCAGTGCCAGCGGCGTGCATATTCGCTCCGCGGTCTTCAGGTCCCTGGAAGCGACAACCGCTTCGAAACCGCGGTCCCTAAGCGCCGCGGCGAGCGTGGAGAGCTTGTGAAGGTGGCCGCTTCCCCCGCCGAATTCCCAGGCGTACAGTACTTTTTTCATTGGCGTTCAACGGGGAAGAGGGCTGATCGGTGTATCGATATCGCCTCGGCCCACCGGCAGATTGACGCGATTATAGCCACCAATTAAAGTCCCTTGATAGGGTGGCCCGACGCCAGGGAATGCCAGGGCGGCCTCGCATGCCGCGTCCCGACGGCATTCATCCCGCCGTAAAAACAGGTCATCAACAATGAATCGACTCCGCGCCAGATATCGTTCGTTCGTCGCGCCCCTTGTCGTCGCATCGCTGTTCACGGCGAACTCGTTCGGGGCGGACGATTCGCCGCCGGTGATCGATCTTTGGTACGGCGACGAGCAGCGGGCACCGGGCGCCGAGGTTGCGCAAAGTTGGTTCAACGTGCTGGGCCGGGCGAGCGATCCCGATTCCGACGTCGTGGCGCTGCGGTTCAAGCTGTATCACGGTGAATCCGACGAACCCATGCTGGCCGGATTCCTGAATATCGGCCCCCATCCCGTCCGCGTGCCGATCAACGTTCCGCCGGGGCCCAGGCGTCTTTACGATACCGGCGATTTCAATATCGACATTCCCAAGTCCGCGCTCGCGGCGGGCGCCAATCGCGTCGAGATCACCGCTTTCAACGGCGCCGGACTCGTCGAGCAAAGGGAGTTGTCGATCGACTACGGGGATGGCGATTCCGTTTCCTCGCCGCTCGCGATCCAGTGGAGCGAGGTCGATCGCATCGACGCCGTCGGCCAGGTCGTCGACGGTTTGTGGCAACTCGCAGAGGACGGCGTCAGCGTGGTGGAACCGGGCTACGATCGCGTGATTGCCCTGGGCTCGACGAACTGGCGCGACCTCGACGCTTCGTTGTCGTTTCGGCTCGACTCGGTCGAGGAAGGATCCCGGTTGCCCGCCAGCGGCCCGAACGAGTTGGGCAGCATGTGCGTCGTTACACGCTGGGTCGGTCATACCGACATGCCGCGGCGCTGTGACCAGCCCAAGTGCGGGTGGCTGCCGGCGGGCGGGACGTTGTGCGCGGTGGTGGACAACGATCGTAACCTGTACTTCCGCTTCGACGTGCCGGGCGAGTCGGTCCAGGGCGTTCGCACCCAGAGCGTGCCCTATCGCGACGGCGTGTCCTACAACGTTCGCGTACTCGTCGAGGGCGGCGAAGGCGCCTCGTCGATCTACCGCGCGAAAGTCTGGCCCCAGGGCGCTTCGGAGCCGGCGCCGTGGTTGATGATCGTCGAAGCGAAAGACGAGGACATCTCCGCGGGCGCGCTCGCGTTGCGCGCCCACCATCTCGGCGTGACGGTCGGCGACATCATGGTGAAAGCGCCCGGCGAATAAGGCGAACGGCCCTGCGTCGGCGTAACCGCCGGCGAGGGGCGTACTACTCGGTCGAAGGGCGCGCCGTCGACACCCACGCCTCGAACGCGCATGACAACGCCCTGGCCGTCTCCCGCCAGGAACCGGGTGACGCCTGGCGAAAAAGCCGCGCCGTCGGATACCAGGGCGTGCGGTCGGCGTCGAGACCCCAGCGCCAGTCGGCATGGTAGCGCAGCAGCACCCAGGTCGGCAGGCCGAGCGCGCCCGCCAGGTGCGCGGGCGCCGAATCGATGGTCACCACGAGGTCCATTTGCCGTAGCAGTTCCGCCGACTGGAGGAAGGTCTCGAAATGGCGGCTGAGGTCATAACACAGCCAGCCGAGGCGGTGAGTTACGAGGTCCCGCCGGCGCGCGCCGACCTGGAAGCTGTAGCAGTTGACTTGAGGGTGTTCGAAAAGAGGCGCCAGAAGCACCAGCGGAATTGACCGGTCCGGTTTGGGCTTGCCGGCCCACACCAACCCCACCTTGAGTTGCTTGGAGTCTCCCGGCAAACGAACGCCGGGATTGTCGGGAATCCGTATATAGGGCACGTCGCCCGGGATCGCGTCGTAGTCGAGATCCAGTACCGCCGGCACGCTGGTCATCGGCAGACAGTAGTCGCACGGAAAGGTATCCAGCGACGGAGCCTTGGTGTCGTCAACGCCGTCCACGCGACGGACCAGGTCCTCGAGCGCTTCGGGACACTCCACCACGACCGTCGCCCCCAGTTTCTTGAGGTGCGAGGCGAATCGTACGAAGTGAATGGCGTCGCCGAATCGCTGCTCCCACGCGAGCAGTATCGTCTTGCCCTTCAGTGACTCGCCGTTCCAGCGCGGCCCGTAGGCCGCGGGCTGCGGTACCCGTTCGAGCGCCAGCCGCTTTTCATAATAAGCCCAGGCCTCGCGATATTTCCCTTGTTGCAAAAGCGCCACCGCTGTCCACCAATCGATTTCGCGCGCGAGCGCGGGCTCATCGTCGCCGTCGTCCAGGATCTCGTGGGCGCGGCGATAGGTGGCGATTGCCTCGTCGGGGTCGTTGTCGTCGCGAAACACGCTGCCGAGTTCGAAAGTTGCCCGCGCGTTTCGGGGCTCGAGTCGAAGGGCTTGTCGCAAGACCTGCTTCGCCTCCTCGAGACGCCCGAGTTCGCGCAGCGCGGCGCCTCGACGAATCCACCACCGGGCCTCATCGGGCGCGAGCCTCGTCGCGCGGGCGAATGCGACGTTTGCCGCGATTCTGTGGCCTGTTTGCCACAGGAAATTGCCGAGCTGGGCTTGAAGCCGCGGGTTGCCCGGATCGGCGTGCACGGCCGCGCGCAGCTTCCGAAAGGTTTCGGATGGGTTTTTCTGCGGTGACGAGCCCGGGCGGTTTCGGGATTCGCTGCGCTTCGCGGGCAATGCGTCGCCCGCGACTTCGTCGTCAGAATGCTTCGATTGTTTCAACGCCTCGACCGCCCCCTCGACTCGTGCGGAATCCAATGAGTCACACATTACCGCTTGTTTATACTACACTCTTGACCGAGAGACGTTTTCGACAGTTCGGGGAAGCCGGGATTCGTGAATGAAATTTGATCATTCGCGGCGGCTTCCGGGGGTTCAGCGGGGGCGAAATACAAAGGGAACCGTGTTTCGCGACCTGGGTGCTGACGACGCGTTCGGCTGTATCGTCGCGACGACTGCCCGATAAAAACATGGCGGCTTCAGTGTTGCCTGGGAGTGGGGATGATGGGGCGTATACAAGAGGCCGTTCGCGTCGAATTTCATTGGCGCCAGGTACGCAAGAACGGACGCGAGTTGTCGGTCTGCAGGAGTCTCGCCTTCTTCACCGCGCTGAGCCTCGGGCTTTGGGGTTCGGCGATCGCCGGTCCCACCGGCGGATCCATCACCGCCGGCTCCGGCGAGATCATCAACAACGGACCGCGCACCGACATCCAGCAGGGCACCAGGCGACTCGACATCGACTGGCAATCGTTTTCCACCCAGCCCCACGAAAGCGTCAACTTCCAGCAACCCGATCGACTCTCCACCGCGATCAACCGCGTCGTCGGCGGCGTTCCCAGCGAACTGCGCGGCGCCCTCAACGCCAACGGGCGCGTGTTCATCCTCAACGAGTCGGGCATCACGTTTTACGGCACGTCCCAGGTCAACGTCGGCGCGCTGCTTGCGACCACCGCTCGCAACGTGTTCGAGGCGCCGGAGGGTTTCCGCTTTGAAGACGGCGCCGCGGCATCGGTAATCAATCACGGCAACATCCAGGTTTCGCCGGGCGGCTTCGCGGTACTCGTGGCGCCGCACGTGGCCAATACCGGTCTCATCCAGGCCGATCTCGGCGAGGTCGAGTTGGGCGCCGCCACCGCCTTCACCCTGGACCTTCGCGGCGACGATCTCATCCGCTACTCGGTAGCGGCCGACGCCATCGGCGTCGACAACGCCGGCACGCTGCGCGCGCGCTCCGGCAAGGTAACCGTCACCACCGGCAACGCGAACGATGCCGTCAAGGGCGTGGTCAATCTCGGCGGCATCGTCGACGCCGATTCGTTCGGCAGCGGACCCGGCGGCGTGGTGCTGGTCAAGGCCGAACGCACCAACGTGACCGGCGACGTCTCCGCCGACGGCAGCCGCGGCGGCGAAGTCCGTGTCCTCGGTGACGAGATCGCGTTGTCCGGCGGCCGGGTGAGCGCTTCGGGACCCGCCGGCGGCGGCGAGGTCCTGATCGGCGGCGACTTCCAGGGCAAGGGCGGCGTGTACACCGCGCGCAACACCTCCGTCGACGGCGCCAGCCGCGTGGCAGCGGACGCCACCGTCGACGGCGACGGCGGCCGGGTCATCGTATGGTCCGACGGCGTCACCACGGTGCACGGCGAGATCACCGCCCGTGGCGGGCCCGCCGGCGGCGACGGCGGCTTCATCGAGACGTCGGGCAAGAAGGAACTGGTGTTCAGCCGCGCGGCCGACGCCAGCGCGCCGAACGGCGCGCCGGGCACCTGGCTGCTCGACCCGGAGAACATCGACATCGGCCGCGGCGAGGCCGACGCCATCGAGGACTCGCTCAACCAGGGCAACAACGTCTCGATCAAGACCGGCAGCGAGGGCGAGGGCGAGGGCAATATCGCCGTCAACTCCTCGATAACCAAGTCGGAGGGCGACGACGCCGCTTTGTCGATGGATGCGCACGGGCAGATCGACGTCAACGCGCCGATTACCTCGACCTCCGGCAAGCTCGACGTCAAGATGAAGGCCGGCCGCGCGGTAAACGTCAACAGTTCGATCGAGACCAACGGCGGCAACGTGTCCACGCGCCTGACCGGGGTGCCGGAAGAACCCCCGGCGGAGGAAGTGGTCGAAGTTGAACCGCAGGACCAACCGCAGGGCGAGCAGCCCGACAGCGGCGCGGAGGAAACCGCCGAAGCCGGCGGGGAAGAGGATGCCTCGACGCCGGATCCGGTCGAGCAGGAAGTCGCGGAGGCAGCCGGCGGCGACGATGGCGAGACCGGCGAGGAAACCGGTTCCAGCGACGAATCCGGCGTGGTCGCAGACAATGGCGAGGACGCCTCGCCGGCGTCGGATGAACCGGTCGAGGACAGCATCGCCGAGGCGACGCAGGCGGCCGACTCGCAATCCGAGCCCGACCCTGAAATCATTGCCGAGCCCGAGCTCCGTCCGTCCTTCAATCTCGACGGCGCCATCGTCACCGGCGGCGGCAGCATCGAGGTCGAGGCCGTGGACGGCGTGGCCAATCTCAACGGCGTGCTCGATGCCTCCAATCCCAACGAGGGAGAGACCGGCGGTGTCGTGACCGTGTTCGCCGACGAGATCAACGTCGGCAGCGAAGCGGTCATCGACGTGTCCGGCGACGGCGGCGGCGGTACGGCGCTGATCGGCGGCGAACTGCAGGGCAAGGGCGATTCGCCCACGGCGACGAAAACGACGGTCGCCGACGGCGCCGTGATACGCGCCGATGCCGTCACCGAGGGCGACGGCGGCACGGTCATCGTGTGGGCGGACGAGCGCACCGAGTTTTACGGCGACATCAGCGCGCGCGGCGGCGCGAACAGTGGCGACGGCGGCTTCATCGAGGTGTCCGGCAAGCAGCAGCTTGTCTTCCGCGGCCAGGTGGACGCGCGGGCGCCGATGGGAGAGGTGGGCACGCTGTTGCTCGATCCCGAGTCGATCCGGATCGCCAACGGCGCCGCGCCGAGCGGCGACACCAACACCAACCTGACGCTCGGTACGCCGAACGTCATCGACACCAGCCTCACCAGCACCGAGACGAACGTCACCGTCTACGAGGAGGACCTGGAGAACCTCGACGCCGGCGTCGTGCTGATCGCCGGGCAGAGCGTCACCCTGGAGGACCTCGAGGACGACGACCTCGAGATGAAGCATTCGATCAAGCTGTTCGTCACCGACGACAGCGGCTCGATCGCCTTCGAGGACCTGGGAACGGGCACCGGCACCACGACCACCGGCGGGCTCGACGACGATGTCGCGGACAAGATCAGCGTGGCCACGGGCCGCGGACAGACGGGCGGCAGTCCGCCCGACGTACGCATCGTTCTCGGTGCGCACGACACCTCGACCGTCGGGTCGTCCCTGAACACCGTCACGCCGGCGGAGAACGTCGCCATCACGGTCGGCGGGCTCGAGGCGAGAGACACGGACACCGACGGGTCGGGCGGCACCGGCGACAGCATGGCGTCGGCCAACGTCATCCTGCGCTCGAACGGCGGCGACATCGAGGTGTACGGCGACATCTACGTGTACGCCGCCAACAACGCCCTGGTATCGGGGTCACCCGCCGCCGTGGCGGGCCTGCTCATCGACGCCACGGCGAGTTCCGACAGCGGCGACGTGACGCTGCATCGCACCACCACCGTGCAGGCGCTCATCGACGATTCCGATGGCACCGCCGGCAGGGCGACGGCCTCGGTCGATATCGATGCGGCGAACGTCCGCTTCGGCGACGATCTTACCGTCGATGCATCGGTGGTCGGCGTCGACAGCTCGGCAACCGCAAATGCGTATCTATACGTGACAGCCGGCGTCCACGGCACGAGCGGCGAGATCAACGTCGACGGCAACGTCCTGGTCGATGCGAATGCCAGCAACAGTTCCTCCGCGCCGGCCAACGCGCGGGCGAAAGCCGATCTGCGAAGTGCGGACGACATCGAATTCGACGGATCGCTGACCATCACGGTATACGTGGAGACCGCCGCCTCGACCGGATTCGGTTCCGCCAACCTGTACATGCACGCCGGCAGCGGCACGGCGACGTCCGTGCATTCCGATGCCAACATCAACATCCGGGGTCCGGTGCTCGTGTCGGCGGAAGTCAAAGACTACGTTTTGTCTAACGGTGTCGGAACCGCGTTAGCGCAGGCTTCGATTTATGCCGCGCAGAATCTGACCCTCGGTGACCCGGCTTCGGTGTCGGCGGACGCGGTGACGGTGAAAGCCGAAGCGACCCAGATATTCAACATCGGCGCCGACGCCGACGCGGACGCGCGGCTGTACCTGTACGCGGGCAGCCACAGTTCGGGCGACCTGACGGCCTATGGCCGCCTGGTAGTGGACGCCGATGCGGTCGGGGGTGCCTTTGGGGACGCCGACGCGGACGCGCGGGCGACGTTGCTGGCGGCGGACGATATCACGCTCGATGCGGGCACGGCCGGCACGGCAATCGACGTCTCGGCGCTGGTGGACAATAGCAGTACCGTCGGCTCGGGTCGGGCGTACGCCTACCTCTACGCCGAAGCGGGGCTGGGATCGCACATCAGTTCCACGGAGGGTGACGAGGGCGACCTGGACATCACCGGCAAGGTGAGCGTGACGGCCACGGAGCAGGGCTACCTGGAAGCCGGCGGTCCCGAGGCTGTAGCGGTGGCCTACCTGAAGGCGGGCGACGACGTGTTCATCGACGTCGGTTCGGCGTCGAACACGGCGGTCGAGGTGAGGGCGGTGTCGAACACCGCGTACTTCGACGACGTCGCGGCGCGCTCGTACCTGTACATCCACGGCGGGTTGCTGACGGATTCATCGTATCCGGGGCACGGCAGCGCGGGTGACGTGGACATCACCGGCACGCTTCGTTCCGAAGCGGTGGTCAGCGCGTATTACGGCCTCGCCGACGCCGATGCGGACCTGCTGGTGCTGGCGGGGGACAACCTCGAGATATCGGGGGATGTCAATGTCTTCGCCGATGCGGATGCGAATGGTAGTTCGGGCAGCGGAGACGCCACGGCGAACGCATACCTGGAGATGCGCGCGGGGACGCACGATTCGACGCGGGCGTTTCTCGAGGTCGAGGGCCAGGTCGAGGTCGTGGCGACGGCCGATACGATCAATTCCGTTGGTGACGCGAACGCATACGCGGACGCGGTCCTCTACGCGAGCCGCGACATCACGCTGGGGACGGCCTCGGCGCTGTCGGTGGACGTGGTGACGGTAAGAGCCGATGCGAGCGCGGGAACCTACTTTGACGCCAACGCCGACGCTGATGCGCGACTGTACCTGTACGCGGGCAGCCACAGTTCGGGCGACCTGACGGCCTATGGCCGGCTGGTGGTGGACGCCGACGCCGTTGCAGGTTATGCCGGCAATGCCCATGCGGACGCGACGGTAACGCTGCTGGCGGCGGACGACATCACGCTGGACGCCGGCGCGTCCGGCACCGCGATCGACGTCTCCGCGCTGGTGGATAATAGCGGCTTGACCGGTTCGGGCCGGGCTTACGCCTACCTGTACGCCGAAGCGGGACTGGGATCGCACATCAGTTCGACGGAGGGCGACGAGGGCGACCTGGACATCACCGGCAAGGTGAGCGTAATGGCCGCCGAACAGGGGTTCCTGGACTCGGGCGATTCCGAGGCCGAGGCGGTGGCCTACCTGAAGGCGGGCGACGACGTCTTCATCGACGTCGGCTCGGCGTCGAACACTGCAGTCTTTGTGAAATCACTTTCGGGCGTCGCACACAGCGAGCCCGTTGCCGGGCGCTCCTACCTGTATATTCACGCCGGGTTGCTGACGGATTCATCGTATCCGGGGCACGGCAGTGCGGGTGACGTGGACATCACCGGCGCGCTTCGTTCCGAAGCGGTGGTCAGTGCGGTCTACGGCGGCGCCAACGCCGATGCGGACCTGCTGGTGCTGGCGGGGGACAACCTCGAGATATCGGGGGATGTCAATGTCTTCGCCGATGCGGATGCGAATGGTAGTTCGGGCAGCGGAGACGCTACGGCGAACGCATACCTGGAGATGCGCGCGGGGACGCACGATTCGACGCGGGCGTTTCTCGAGGTCGAGGGCCAGGTCGAGGCCGTGGCGACGGCCGATGTGACCAATCCCAGCGGCGATGCGGATGCTGCCGCGGACGCGGTCCTCTACGCGAGCCGCGACATCACGCTGGGGACGTCCTCGGCGCTGTCGGTGGACGTGGTGACGGTAAGAGCCGATGCGAGCGCGGGATCGGCCTTCGGCATTGACGCCAACGCCGATGCCGACGCGCGGCTGTACGTCTATGCGGGCAGCCACAGTTCAGGCGACCTGATAGCCTACGGCCGCCTGGTGGTGGACGCCGATGCGGTGGGTGGCTACAGCGCCAACGCCTATGCCGACGCGCTGGCGACGCTGCTGGCGGCGGATGACATCACGCTGGACGCGGGCACGGCCGGCACGGCGATCGACGTCTCCGCGTTGGTGGACAATAGCAGCTCCATCGGTTCGGGCCGGGCTTACGCCTACCTGTATGCCGAGGCGGGGATGGGGACGCACATCAGTTCGACGGAGGACGACGAGGGCGACCTGGACATCACCGGCAAGGTGAGCGTGGTGGCCACGGAACAGGGCTACCTGGATTCGGGCAGTCCCGAGGCCGAGGCGGTGGCGCACCTGAAGGCGGGCGACGATGTTTTCATCGACGTCGGTTCGGCGTCGAACACGGCGGTCGAGGTGCGGGCGGTGTCGAACACCGCGTACCTCGAGGGCGTCACGGCGCGCTCGTACCTGTACATTCATGGCGGGTTGCTGACGGATTCATCGTATCCGGGGCACGGCAGCGCGGGTGACGTGGACATCACCGGTACGCTTCGTTCCGAGGCCGTGGTCGCCTCGGCCTACGGCGGCGCCAATGCCGATGCGGACCTGTGGGTGCTGGCGGGCGACGACCTCGAGATATCGGGGGATGTCGATGTCCTGGCCGATGCGGATGCAAACGCGTCGGTTGCTAACGCCACGGCGGATGCGTACCTGCAGATGCGCGCGGGGACGCACGATTCGACGCGGTCGTTTATCGAGGTCGCGGGCGAGGTCGAGGTGGTGGCGACGGCGGACGCGAACAATAGTTACGGTCGTGCGAACGCCGACGCGGACGCGGTGTTCTACGCGAGCCGCGACATCACGCTGGGGACGTCCTCGGCGCTGTCGGTGGACGTGGTGACGGTGCGGGCCGATGCGAACGCGGGAACCTACTCGGGTGGGAACGCCGACGCTGATGCGCGGCTGTACGTGTACGCGGGCAGTCACAGTTCGGGCGACCTGACGGCCTACGGCCGCCTGGTGGTGGACGCCGATGCGGTAGGTGGCTCGGGCGCCGACGCCCATGCCGATGCGCTGGCGACGCTGCTGGCGGCGGATGACATCACGCTGGACGCGGGCACGGCCGGTACGGCGATCGACGTCTCCGCCCGCGTAACGAACGATAACTCGCCAACGGCCGCGTCAGGCGCTGCAATCGCCTACCTGTATGTCGAGGCGGGATTGCCCGCGCACATCAGTTCGACGGAGGGCGACGAGGGCGACCTCGCCATCACCGGCAGGGTGGACGTGCTCGCAAGCGAAGCGGGTTACTTCGGCCAGGCGTCGACGGAGGCCAGGGCGTCGGCCTACCTGCTGGCCGGAGACGACCTGACGATCGACGTCGGCCTGTCG
Source organism: Gammaproteobacteria bacterium (assembly GCA_030429665.1). Taxonomy (GTDB): domain Bacteria; phylum Pseudomonadota; class Gammaproteobacteria; order Arenicellales; family CAJQKF01; genus BQJD01. The sequence continues at coordinate 24,785 of JAUIEZ010000022.1, forward strand.
TCCAACACGGCGGTGCAGGTCGAGGCCGAATCGAGATACGCCTACCAGGATGACAATGTACTGGCGCGTTCGTACCTGTACATTCACGGCGGCACGCTGACGGGCGACGAACACGGCAGCCAGGGCGACGTCGAGATTACCGGCCGTCTCCGCACGACGGCGGAGGCGACCGGCTACGGCGGCAGCGCCGATGCCGAGCTGCGAGTGCTGGCGGGCGACAACCTGACCGTATCGGGCGACGTGGACGTCCTTGCACGGGCCGATACCGACAGCAACGGTTCGGGCTCGGGCTTCGCGCGGGCGGACGCGGACCTGTACATGCAGGCGGGCACGCACAACTCGGACGGCGATCTCGCGGTGACCGGGCAGACCGAGGTGACGGCGAATGCCGGCACCCAGTCCACTCCCAGGGGAGCGGATGCCTTTGCGGAGGCCTACTTCTACGCCGGACGCGACATCACGCTGGGGACGTCGTCGGCGCTGTCGGTGGATGTCGTTACGGTGAAGGCGAGCGCAAGCGGTGGATTCGATGGCGGTGCGACGGCCGATGCGATGATGTACGCCTACGCGGGCAGCCACAGTTCGGGCGAGTTCTCGGCGTACGGCGGTATCGTCGTCGACGCGGATGCCGTATCGGTCGCGGAAGCAGCCGCCCGCTCGCGCGCTGAAATCGTGGCCGCGAATCATGTATTCATGGACGCCGGCACCGGCGGCACGGCCATCGAGGTCACCGCCGACGCCGACACCACCTCGACCGGTTCGGGCGTGTCATATGCCGGCGTGGTGGCATCGGCCGACCTGGTGGTGCGCGCCGGGATTCACGGATCGGGTTCCTCGGCATCGGGAGACATCACCATCGAGGGAGACGTACTGGCGACGGCGCGCGCCCTGTCGCCGCGCAACAATGCGTCCGCTCGCGCGTACATCGAACTCGATGCCGTGGATTCCCACGTCGGCGGCGATGACGACTTGCTCGTGATCGGGGACATCGTGGCGTATGCCGCCGGACTGAGCGGCACCGACTCGACCGATTCGCTCAACGTCGATGCCGAGGTCGTGCTCAAGGCCGGCGACGACATCATCATCATCGGCCAGCCGCCGTTCGCGTCGGCGGCGCTCGCGGGCAGCCCGGACGTCGTGCGGCGAAGCTGCAACCAGATGAGCGACTGCAGCGACACGGCATCGACGGCCGGTCCGGTCGGCAGCGAGTCGGTCAACTTCGCTGCCTCGCTGGACTTCGAGTTCCACGACGAGTTGCTGCTCAATCCCGAGGACTTGCCGATCAACGAGCTCGCGGTCTCGTACGGCGGAACGACGACGCCTGATACCCCCGTCCCGACACCCGGTGTCGTGTCTGGTGGTCCCGGAATCGTTACGCCGCCAGGTCCGCCGGTCATTCCGCCGGGCACGCCGGTCGACGGCGCGCTGTCGGTGCTCGAACGCAGCGTCGTGTCCTGGCTGGTCTCCATCCAGCAGTCGCCGGATTTCCTGGAGACGCTGCCGCCGGTGATCGCCGATGGCTTCAGGGTCGAGGACGGCGAGGTGATCTTCGCCACGTCGTTCGTCGACTTCTTCAACTCGGCGTACTGGGCCGGCCTGTGCAATTGGGTCGAGTGCGACCTCGAGGATATTCTGCAAGCCCTCGAGGACGCCGACGGTGAATCGACGGGGGGACAGGCTCGTCAAGCCGACGACGCAGATCCTCCGCCCGATTCGAACCTGCAGGCAAGGAGCGGGCGCGACGATTCGGGATCGGACTCAGGATGACATCCGATCCCCGGTCGCGGCCGACAGAAGCCGGTCCCGGACCGTGGACCATCAATTCGAACCGTTCGGCGGGAGTTTCATGAAAAAGGCAATATCATTAGGCGGTTTCCTGGGAGTAATGGTGGGCGTCACGGTCGCCCTGTGGACGCCGCGCGAGGCGATTGCCCAATCCCGTCCCGGTTCCCTGTTCCCGGGTTCGGGCGTTATCGACCGGCCCGTGCAGGATCAGCGGCTGCAGGTTCCGCGATTTCCCGAGGGCAAGGCGCGCGACGACCGGCCGCTGCCGGAAGCGGATCCGTTGGCGGGGTTCGAACCGCCGGAGAACTCCGAGGAGGTGCTGGCGACGATCGAGCGCATCGTGTTCAAGGGCAACGAAGTCCTGCCGGAGGAGCAACTGCAACTCATCGCGGCGCCCTACGTCGGCACGCTTACCCGGGGAAGTCTCGCGCAGCTGAAGTTCGAACTGACCCGGGCCTACTACGAGCAGGGCTACGTGCTGGTGCGCGTGGTCACGCCGCCGCAGTCGCTGGCCGACGGCGAACTGGAAGTCACCATCGTCGAGGCGCGTATCGGAAAGGTCGTCGTCGACAACTCGGATGAAGTCCTGCGCCAGGGGCTGGTCGATCACTACGCCGATCGCTTTCCCGTCGGCGAGGTATTCCACGAGTCGGACGTCGAGACCGCGGTGACCGATATCAACGGACTGGCCAACGTAAAGAGCCGCGTCACCCTCAAGCCCGGCGAGGAGGTCGGCACCACGGACCTGTTCGTGACGGTCGAGGAAGCCGACGAGAACCTCAGCACCATCGGCATCGACAACTACGGCAGCGAGTTCACCGGCGAAGTCGTCGCCGACCTGAGGCTGCAGGGCAGCAACAACCTTCGGCTCGGCGAAGTCGTCGGCGTCGGTCTTCGGCAATCGCTCGACGGCGACAGCAACGAGGACCTGACCGTGGTGTCGGCCGATTTCACCGGTCCGATCGGCATTCAGAACTGGCGGATCGAGACGGAGGCGCTGTACAGCGAGAACGAGATCGGCGATCGCCTGGCGGCCCTGGAGTCCAGCGGCGAAAGCACCCGCGTGGGCATCGCGTTATCCCGGTCGATAACCAATACGCTGCGCTACCGGTCCGCGATCCGGATCGGGCTCGAGGCGCGGGAACACGAAACGTTTCTCGCCGGCGACATGGAAAGCCAGGACGACATCCGGCAGGTTTTCCTGGATGCGAACGTGGTGGCGCGATTCGACAGCGACATCGTCCTTTACGGCGGCTTGCGGTTGATCAAGGGAATCAGCGGACTCGGCGCGAGCGAGTTCGGCGATCCGCAAGCGTCGCGCGCCAACGGCGACCCGGAAGCGTTCATCGTACGCCCGAGCGCCTATATCGGCTGGTTTCCCACGTCGACGGATTCCCTCACCCTGACCGCATTGGGGCAGTATTCCAGTGACGTCCTGTTGTCGTCCGATCTTTTCGCGATCGGTGGTTACGGCAGCGTCGCCGGGTTCAGGCCCGGCCAGGAAGCCGCGGAGAGCGGCTACCAGTTGTCGCTTCAGTACAATCGTCGAAAGGAGTTCGACTCGGGTGCTTCGCTCATGGGCAGCGTTTTCTACGAACTCGCGGGCATCTCGGAGGAGGTGGCGGGCACCGTTCTCGACGACGAACTGGAGTCCGCGGGCATCGGCATCGGACTGACGTCGGCGTCAGGCAGAACCAAGGCGCGATTCGACTGGGCGCATCCGCTCGGTGATTACCTCGACCCCGATGTCGACGACGACAAGTACTACCTCAGGATCATCCAGGACTTCTGATTCGGACCCGATGACACGCGGGACCGGCGGCGAGGCGGCAAGCTTCCCGCCGTCCCGTTTTCCTGCTAGTTTCCTTTTCCTCGGGCGACGCGAGACCTTGTTCCGGTCGCGGCGCCCGCGGCGAAAGCCGACTGACCAACGCTAGATTCGCAACGGCACCTCATGGGACTGAAACTGACGCTCACCGACCGGGAAATACCGACGTCCCCGGCGTTCATCGAGTTTCTGCACACCACCCTGACGGGCGGCGAGCACTATGTCGGCAGCTGGTTTCGCCAGGAAGAAGAGGGGATGCACCGCGACACCGATCGCTACGAGAACATCCAGGAAAAGGCGCGAATGGTGTTGTCGAATCCCAAGGGACAGCAATCCATTCTGCGCTCCTACCGCTTCTTCAAGGAGATGCTGACGGGCCGCCCGGACCAGCTCAGGGACATCACCCGCTATCGTTTCTTCTTCGTCATCGGCATTCCGAGGACGGGGGGGACCTACGTGACCAAGCAATTGTTTCGCGCCGGGAACATCGACTACACCAAGGTGCAGAACGCGCTGGCGCACGACGGATTTCCCCATCTCGGGCACCTGTCGTTCAGGGGGCAGGGCAACGTTCATACCTCCGGACTGCTGCAACTGGCCGAGTACCTGACGATGGTGGACGTGTTCTTCAAGGAACACGGACGCCTGGCGTACCAGGGCGGCGTGGTGGTTCCGAAAAAATTCACCAAGGGCGTCTACTACTTCGACCTCATTCGCGAGTTGTTCGGCGCGAAGTCTCACTACCTCGTCACGCTCCGTCACCCGCTGTCCATGACGCAGTCGGTGATCGACAAGGCGGGCGGAATGCCCGAGGGCAGGAAGTTCGGACTGCGCAGCGCCATCGAGCGGTGGGCATTGGACGACTGGATCCATTGGGGCGTTCCGGACGCCCGCATCCGGACGATGAACTACGTCGAGGTGCTCACCGGTTACTGGAAGCGATTTCACTACCAGCTGGGGATCTCCGGTATTCCTCGCATGCCGACCACCTATCTCATTCCCTACGGCCAGCAATCGATGATGGACTCGGTGGCTCACTGGTACAAGGAATTCGCCATCCCCATGGAGCCCGAGCCGTTCAAGGCCGCGCCGGTTCCGTCGTTCGAACCCGACGAGGAACGCGTCGCGGAGCAGGCGCTCGGCGATGTCAACCAGTTCTGGAACAGCCTCGGCCTGAAGTTTCCGAAGGACGCGCTGGCCGAGCGCCTCTGATTCCGGCATGGCGCGCCATGCCGCCGGGCGCCCTGTCGGGCGGAGGTGGGCGCAATGCGGGCCGTGCGGGACGGCACCTGCTCGATAAGCCCCCTGTCGAGCGACGAAAGGCCGATTTCCCGGTTCCTCGATGCCCCCGCGGGCACCTTCACGGTGCATCCGGAAAATCGGCCCGGGGACTTCTGCACCATAACCCCAGGTGGTATCCTAGATTTGCTCCTGGCGATTCATGAGGGCTCCTTGTCTCTTGAGCGGTGGTGTGCGGAAGCGCGCGGAGCGGTTTCGTAACGGTGTGACCGGATTCGGTATTCGATGGACGCAGACGCGTCTGAAGTGCCATTCGTCGAGTCACGCCTTAACTTCGAAAGCCGCGAACCCGGTGTGCAGAGGCGCTCATGGCAAGTACGAACGAGCAGTCGTATCTCGAAAAGCGTTTCGAGCTTCTCAAGCAGGTACCGCTGATTTCCGGGATCGATTCATCCAAGCTCGAGATCCTGGCCTTTACCAGCGAAACGCGAACGTTCGAGTCGGGGTGCGTCGTATTCAAGCAGGGAGAGCTTGGCAACGAGGCCCACGTGATCGTCAGCGGCGAAGTCGAGGTCATCACCGAGGGCCTCGAGGGTGATATCGCCATCGCGACGCTGGGACCCAACCAGATCATCGGCGAGATCGCCATCCTGGTCGACGTGCCGAGAACCGCGACGGTCGTGGCGATGACCGAATTGACCACGCTGGTCATTACCAAGGATGCGTTCTACCGGATGGTTTCCGCCTATCCAACGGTAGCAGTGCAGATCATGCGGGAACTGGCAACCCGAATCGCGCTCACCACGGGACAGGTCAGGGAGGTCCAAGGCGGCGCGACCCCCGCCAGGCCCTCGTGACCGTCGTCGTCGCCGTCAATTCGCCGCGCGTTCGGTTCTCGGCCCCGATACTCGTCGCCAGTGTTCCCGCCTGCCGCCGCATTACCTGTAAGTAATTTTACTGGTCGCGAAAAGCGTAGCGGAGTAACAATAGTCGAAGGAGCCATCCCCGGTGGTGGGGCATGGCGTATCGCCGGACAGGGAAGGCGGCGAACAAACCTCTATACGGAGGTGACGGGCGTGGCGAAGAGAAATTCGTTGTATTCCCCGATCGTGATCCTGGCGTCCGCGCTCGTGCTCACGCCCGCGGCCCTCGCGCAGCAAGGCGACGGTGCCCTCACGCCCACGCCTTCCACCGGCACCGGGCCGGAGTTCACCGAGAACGCGCCGTTTTCGGCCACCTTGTGGCGCGAAGGGGATCCGGGCGAACGCCTGATGCTGACGGGGCGCGTCATTGACGTCAATGGCGGTCCGATCACGGGAGCGGTCGTCCATATCTGGCAGGCGGACGGCGGCGGCTCGTACCACCCCGACGCCTATCGCGGCAAGGTGTCGACCGACGAAACCGGTAACTATGCCTTTCGCACCGCGGTCCCCGGCAATCAATGGGGCGTCGCCCACATTCACATGCAGGTGACCCACGACGGATTCGACACGGTTTCCACGCGGGTCGAGTTCAAGGGCGACCCGGCGCTTTCGCAGTGGTCGTCCGACCACGCCATCGTGCTGGAGGAAACCAACCTGGACGACTTCGTCGTCTTCGTTGGTGAGTTCGACGTGGTGATGACGGCCCGATAGGATGCGGGCGGGCGCATACTTCGTCGCGATGGCCGTGATCGTGTCCGGCCTCGCGGCGGTCGGCCCCGCGACTGGCGGCGAGCCGGGCGAAACCGACGTCGGTAACGAGTTCTACTTCACGCGCGGAAACTACGGCGGATACGGCGGCGAAGAGTGGGGTCCGCGGTGGGCGATAGACTTTCCCGCCGCCGACGAACATTTCCTGGTGGCGCTGCGCCGTCTGACCGGTATCGACGCCTACGATTCCCACAACGCCATACCGGTCGACGACGAGAAACTGAAGGACTTTCCCTTTCTCTACATTCTCGAGGTTGCCTCGCTCTCGTTGTCCGATGCCCAGGCGGCGGCGCTTCGAAGCTACCTGCTCGCCGGCGGATTCATGATGGTGGACGACTCCTGGGGAAGTTACGCCTGGCAGAATTTCCAGATGCAGATGGCGCGCGTGTTCCCGGAATACGAGATCGTCGACATCCCGCTGGAACATCCGATATTCCACGTGTTCTACGACATCGAGGAGATCATCCAGGTGCCCAACGTTCGCCAGACCAGCGGTCCCACCTACGAGTACGACGGAAAGGTACCCTACGTGCGCGGCATCTTCGACGACGAGGGCCGTTTGATGGTGGTGATCAACTGGAACACCGATCTTGGCGACGCCTGGGAATGGGCCGACGCCCCGAACTACCCGTTGCGCTATTCGACCTATGCCTTCGAGGTCGGCATCAACACGGTTATTTATGCCATGAGTCATTAGCATGGTGTAGGCGACAAGCGAGGGCGGCATCGCCGTTGCGTCACTGGTGATTCGATCCGCATTCGTTGCGGTCGGGTCTCGCGAGTGCAGAACACATGTTCGAGTTCCTGTTCAACTACCCCGCGTCGCAGTACCGAAACGGCGTGCCGGAATTGTCATTGCCGTGGGACTGGTTCTTCGTCGTCGCGGCCGCGATCGCCGTGGCGAGCTGGTTGTTCCTGGCACCGCGGTCGCCGGTTGCCGGCGGGCGAGGCGGCCGCGCCGCGCTGGTTGCGCTGCGCTCTGCCTTGTTGGTGTCGATCGTGTTTTGCCTGCTCTCGCCGCGGTTGGTCGTCGAGGTGCCGCGCGATGCCGAGGGCCGCGTCGCGGTGCTGCTGGACGACTCGTTGAGCATGCGCATCGCGAACCGGGACGGTACCACCCGCGCCCAAGACGCGCTGGAACGTTTCGCCCCTGGCCGCGGCACCGTATCGAGCGAGCTGGAAAAACGTTTCGCGGTGACTTACTACCGGTTCTCGGACTGGGCGTCGCCGCTGTCCGCGCCGGAGGCATTGCGCTTCAACGCGCCCGGAACGGATCTCGCCGGAGCGGTCGACAGCATCCTCGGCGGTAGTTCTGGCGCGCCTGCTCCGGCGATCGTGCTGGTCACCGACGGCGGCGATGACCGCGTCGGTTCGCTCGGGGACACGATCGCGAGGCTGCGATTCGCCGGAGCGCCGGTTTACGCGGTGGACCTCGGCGCCGGGCCGCGGGCGAGCGACATCGCGGTCGCCGGCGTGCGCGCGCCGTCGCGCATCAGGTTGGGCGAGACCTTCAAGGCCGGCGTAACGCTGCGGCACGCGGGGTTCGGTGACCGCGAGGTGCGCCTGCTGCTGGAGGAGGGCGGTCTCGTCGTCGCGGAGCGGCGCGTGATCCTTCCGCAAACGGGCGGGGAAGCGCGCGTGGACATCTCTCACCGGTTCGATGTCGCCGGTCCCCACGACATCGTCGTCAGGGTGCCGATCGAGGAGGACGAGTCGATTATCGTGAACAACGAGATGTTCCTCGCGTTGGAAATCACCGACGAGGCGATCGACGTCTTGCACCTCGAGGGAGAGCCGCGATTCGAGGTGAAGTTCATTCGGCGGGCGCTCGCAGGTGAGCCGGACGTGCGCCTCGTGTCGCTGGTGCACACGTCCGACAGCAAGCTGTTTCGAGTCGGCGTCGACAGCGCCGAGGAGTTGGCGCATGGATTCCCGCATACCGCCGAAGACCTGTTCCGCTACGAGGTGGTGATACTGGGCAGCGTGCCGGACGCGCAACTCGATGAAGCGCAGCAGCAATTGCTGGCGGACTTCGTCGGGCATCGCGGCGGCGGGTTGTTGTTGCTGGGCGGTCGCCACGCCTTCGCCGAGGGCGGGTACGACCGCACGCGCCTGGCCGCGGTCATGCCGGTGTTTCTCGATGCCGCGTCCACCCGCCGCTACGACGTGCGGCCCGTGCCGGACGGACTGGCCGCGGGCCACCCGATACTCGATGGATTCGATCCGTTGGCCTGGCAGTCGCTGCCGCCGCTGGCCGTGATCAATCCGGTCCGGCGGGCAAAGCCCGGGGCGCAGGTATTGCTGGGCGGGGTCAGCGATGGCGGCGACGAACTGGTGATGCTCGCGGTACAGCGATACGGTCGCGGCCGGGCGGCCGCGTTTCCGGTGCGCAATAGCTGGCGCTGGCAGATGCACGCCGACGTCGCCGCCGAAGACACCATGCACGAGTTGTTCTGGCGCCGTCTCGTTCGATGGCTCGGGCAGGCGGCCGAGGGTGTCCTGTCGCTGGACGCGCCGTCGCTCGGCGTGCCCGGACGGGCCGTCGAGGTCAGCGCGCGGGTCCTTGACGCGGCCTATCGGCCGGTGCGCAACGCCATGGTCGAACTCGACATCGATACCCCCGATGGCGCTCGAATCACCCGGACGATGACGTGGCGCCGCGGCGACGATGGACGTTACGGCGCCCGCTTCACCCCGGCCGTGGCGGGTCGCTACGACCTGCGCGCCACGCTCATCGATAGCGGCGCGCCGTCGACCAGCGCATCGCGGGGGTTCATGGTGAGCGACACCGGCCGCGAGTTCGCCGGCGACCGCGACGCCGGTCCGCTGCGGCGACTCGCCGCGGCGAGCGGTGGCGGGTACTATCGAACCGAGGAGGCCGATCGATTGCTCGAGGACCTGGCAGCGGCGCGCACCGCGGGCACCGAGCTCAAGCGCCTGCCGCTGTGGGACATGCCTTTCCTGTACCTTTTCATGCTCGCGCTCGTGCTGGCCGAGTGGTGGCTTCGCCGTCGCCGGGGGCTGCGTTGACGGCGCGAACGACCCGGCTTCTCGCCGTGGCGGTGCTGGCGGCGGGGTTGATCGTGCCGGTGCACGCGCAGGACCATCGGCACCTCGTGGTCATCGGCGGCATCGGCGGGGAGCCGCATTACGACGAGCTGTTCCACCGCTGGGCGACGACCCTGGTTCGCGTCGCGGTCGAATCGCTCGGGATCGAGCCCGCCAATGTCCATTACCTGCCGGGCAGCCGGCAGGTTGCGCCCGGCGACGGTAAGTCGCGGTCGGCAACCGGCGAGGTCGCCAGCGTGACGTCGATCGGCGCGCTGCTCGATCGCGCCGCCCGGGCATCGTCACCGGGAGATATGGTCCTGGTGGTCCTGATCGGGCACGGCACCGCGCGTGCCGGCAGGATCCTGTTCAACGTCGAGGGACCGGACCTGTCCGCCGGGACGCTCGCCGAGATGCTCGCGTCGTTCGACGGTCGCCGGTTGGCGGTGGTCAATGCGGCGTCTTCCAGCGGGCCCTTCGTCGACGCGTTGTCGGTGCCGGGACGGGTGGTCATCACCGCCACCGCGGGCGGCAACGAGAACCTGGCACCGGTGTTCGGCGGGCACTTCGTCACCGCCTTCACCGAAGCGGCCGATAGCGACAAGGACGGCCGACTGTCGCTGCGCGAAGTGTTCGACCACGCCAACCGCCGGGTCGCGGAGAGCTTCGAGGGTGGCCAGCGGATACGCACCGAGCACGCGCTGCTGGACGACAACGGCGACGGCGCGGGAAGCCGCTCACCCGGCGCCGATGCCGCCGACGGCGCGGTCGCCGCCCGGTGGTTTCTTTCGTCGCCACGGTACGCGTTCGACTCCGAGGCCGGACGCGGGCTGCTGGCCCGGGACCAGCGTCTCGTCGATCGAATTGCCCAGCTCAAGCGCCGCAAGGGGCAGATGCCCTCGCCGGACTACCTCGCCGAGCTGGAGCGGTTGCTTGTCGCGCTGGCGCTCAATCGCCGCGCCCTGCGCGCGGCGGCGGATCCATGAGGACGCCGCGCCTCGCCCGGGTTCTCGTGCTGTCGCTGCTGCCGGCATGCCACGCGACGGCCAGCACCGGTGCGGACGTGCCGAACGATCCGCTCGTCCGCGCCGCCGCGCTGCTGGCCGCGGGACAGCGGGAGCAGGCCCTCGAGTCTTATCGGACCGCCGCGGAACCCGGCGCCGAACGCCGTCTCGAGGCCATGGTCGGCGCCGCGCGAATCCTGCGCCTGGCGGGCCAGGGCCCCGTGGCGCGTGCGACGCTAGAGGAGGCACTGGCGCTGTACCGCGACGGCATCGGCGTCGATCGCGTTGGCGAGACCGTCGCCGCCGGCAGGGCGGCGGCCCTGCTCGGTGCGAGTGATCCTTCGCGGTTTATCGAGGCGCTGGACTTGTTCGAGGCCGCCATTCGTCTCGATCCGCAACACGCCGCGGCGAAGCTGGCGCTCGCAGACCTGCTGCTGTCGCGCTACAACAACCGCGAGGCGTTGCCCTTGTACCGTGAGGTCTTGAAAACCGATGCGGAGAATCCGCAGGCTCTGTTCGGGCTGGCGCGCAGCCAGTACTTCGATCATTCCCGCGCCGCGCTGGATACGGTACGACGGGCGCTCGAACTCGCGCCGGACCTGGCGCCGGCGCGAGTGTTTCTCGCCCGGCTGCTGCTCGACAGCGGCGACTTCGACGGCGTCGGGCGGGAACTGGACAAGGTGCTGGAGACCGACCCGGTACATCCGGGCGCGCTGACCATCCGCGCCGCCGCGGCACTGCTTCAGTTCGACCAGGCCGCGTTCGAGGCGTCGGTCGAGGCGGTCACTTCCACCTCGCCGGGTTACAGCGAAATGTACGCCGACCTCGCGGAGATCGCCGCGGAGAACCGCCTGTACCAGGACGCCATCGATATCGCGCGGCGAGGCGCGCGCCAGCATCCCGACGACTCGCGCGCGCGTGCCCTGCTCGGCGTGAACCTGTTTCGGCTGGGCCGCGTGCGGGAAGGCCGGCGTCACCTGGAGGCGGCGTTTCGCGGCGATCCTTACGACGTCTGGGTGAAAAACACGCTCGATCTCATCAACGGCATGCGCGAGTTTGTCGTCGTGAGACAGGGCCGCTTCGAACTCGTGGCGCGCGAGCGGGACGCCGCGGTGCTGGGAACGAAGTTGTTTCCGCTCGCCGAGCGCGCCTTCGAGTTCTTTCAGCAGCGTTACGGCTACACGCCGCCGACGCCGGTGCGCATCGAGTTCTACGACCGGCGCGACGACTTCTCGGTGCGTACCGTGGGACTCGTCGGTCTCGATCTGTTGGGCGTGTCGTTCGGCCCGGTGGTGTCGCTGGTCTCTCCCGCCGAACTGTCGGGACAGGTCAACTGGGGCAGCGTGTTGTGGCACGAGCTCGCGCACACGTTCCACCTGTCGATGACGCGTTCGCGCGTTCCTCGCTGGTTCACCGAGGGGCTCGCCGTCGTCGAGGAGCATCTGGCGAACCCGGGATGGGGAAACGACGTCGACGAAAAGTTCCTCGCGGCATGGAAACAGGGAAAGCTGCCGCCGGCAAGCCGCCTCGACGAAGCGTTCACCCGCCCGAGCTATCGTGGCCAGGTGGTTCACGCCTATTTCCTCTCGTCGTTGCTGATCAACTACATCGAGCAACACCACGGCATCGGGGCGATTCGTGCCATGCTGTCCGGCTACGGCGAAGGCAAGAACACCGAGACGCTCTTCGCCGAGGTGCTCGGCACCGGCGCCTCGGACCTGGATGACGCCTTCGCGACCTACGTGGGCGGCCGCTATGCGCACGTTATCGACGAACTCGGCCTCGCCGACGGCGGCGGCAGCGCGTATCGCGCGTCGCTGGAAGCCGGCCGCAAGGCATTGGACCAGGGCGATCCCGACACCGCGCACGCATTGCTGGCCGACGCCCGTCACCGCGTGCCCGAACTCGCCGGCCCGGAAAGTCCCTACCACCTGCTGGCGCGACTGCATGCCGGGCGCGGCGAAACCGACCTGGCGATTCGCGAACTGGAGTCGATCGTCGCCATCGACGCCGACCAGTTGGCGCCGTTGTCGGAGCTCGCCCGGCTGTACCGCGAGGCGGGACGGCCCGCGGCGGCCGCCGGCGCGCTCGAGCGGGCACTCTTCATCAATCCGTTCGATGCGACTATCCGCGAACGACTGGCGGAGATACAAGAAAATAACGGTGATTTCGAAGCGGCGGTGGACCAGCGGCGCGCGGTGATCGATCTCGGCCCCGAGGACTCGGCCGGCGCGTATTATCGACTGGCGTTGTCGCTCGACGGCGCCGGCGACGCCGAGGCGGCGCGCGGCGAGGTGCTTCGGGCGCTCGAGGCGGCGCCGATGTACGACGACGCGCTCGAACTGCTACTGCGGATTCGCGCCGCGCTGGGATACGAGGATTCCCTGGACTCGGGCGCACTGGACCCACCGGACCATTCCTGACGAGGCGGCCATGAACGACATTTCGAACGAGGCACGGACGACGGACGACGGCATCCTGGCCGACCGGTTGAGAAACGACTTCGAGGACGTTCGCGTCGAGGTCGGCAAGCGCATCATCGGGCAGCGGGACGTCGTCGAGCTGATCCTGCTGACGCTGCTCGGCGGCGGCAACAGCCTGCTCGTCGGCGTGCCGGGGCTGGCCAAGACGCTGCTCGTGCACACCGTCGCCCAGGTGCTGGACCTGCGGTTCTCTCGCATCCAGTTCACGCCCGACCTGATGCCGTCGGACATCACCGGTACCGATCTCGTCCAGGAGGATCCGTCGACCGGCCGGCGCGAGCTCAAGTTCAATCCCGGCCCCGTGTTCACCAACATCCTGCTCGCCGACGAGATCAATCGTACCCCGCCGAAGACCCAGTCGGCCCTGCTCGAGGCGATGCAGGAGCACCGCCTGACCGTCCAGGGCCGGACGTACACGCTCGATCCGCCGTTTTTCGTGTTCGCGACGCAGAACCCGATCGAGCTCGAGGGTACCTATCCCCTGCCGGAAGCCCAGCTCGACCGCTTCATGTTCGAGATCGAGCTCGGGTACCTGGACAACGACGACGAACTCGAGGTGGTGCTGTCCACCACGGGCGCGGCGCCGGGCGCGCTGCGGCGCGTGGTGACGGCGAACGACCTGGTTGCCTACCAGGGCCTGGTACGGCGCGTGCCCATCGCCGAATCCGTGGCGCAGCACGCGGTGGACATTGTGCGCGCGAGCCGCCCCGGCGACGCGCGCGCGCCGGCGTTCGTGGCGCGCTGGCTCTCCTACGGCGCCAGCGTTCGCGCGGCGCAATATCTCGTGCTCGGCGCCAAGGCCCGTGCCCTGCTGCACGGACGCCACCACGTCGGCTTCGAGGACGTGCGCGCAGTTGCCCGGCCGGTATTGCGCCATCGCCTGCTGCGCAACTTCCACGCGGAGGCGGAAGGCGTCGATACCTTGCAAATCATCGACCGGCTGCTTGCCGAGGTGCCGGCCGGGGAGGAAACGGCGTCATGAATGCCGCCGCGGCCCGGGTTGCGACCGGCGCGGATGTCGCACGCGCGCCCGGCACGCGCTTCGTCGACCCGGCGGTGTTGTCGCGAATCGGCAACCTGGCGCTGATCGCCCGCATTACCGTCGACGGATTCGTCAGCGGACTGCACCGAACCCGACAGCTGGGCGTGTCCACCGAATTCGCCGAGCATCGCGGCTATACCCCCGGCGACGACGTGCGGCACATCGACTGGAAGGTGTTCGCGCGCACCGACCGCCTCTACGTCAAGTGCTACGAGTCCGAGACCAATGCCGACGTGGTCTTCGCGGTGGACGTTTCCGGGTCGATGGGATACGACGACGGCGCCGGCCGCGCCATCGGCAAGCTGGACTATGCGCGCTTCGCCGCGGCGAGCGTGGCGCGACTCGCCGCGACCCAGGGCGATCGCGTCGGGCTGGCCACCTTCAACGACGCGCCGCTGGAGCGCATCCCGCCCTCCGCCCGCCATCGCGACCGCGTGCTGGTAGCGCTGGAAAACGCCTCGGCCGGCGGCGACAGCGACATCGTCGCCGCGATGGAAGGCATCGGGGATTCGCTCAGGCGACGCGGCATCGTTTGCGTACTGTCCGATTTCTACGCCCCCTCCGCCGAAGTCGTGCGCGCGCTCGACAGCCTGCGTGTGCGAGGCCACGACGTGATCGCGCTGCACGTGCTGCATCCCGACGAGTTCGACCTGTCGGCGTCGGGCGCCGCCAGCGGCGTCGATATCCTGGAGGATCTCGAAAGCGGCGAGCGGGTTCCCGTCGAGATCGCCGCGCAGGTTGACGAGTACAGGCGGGTGATCGAGGCCCATGCCGGGGATATCGCGGCCCAGGGCGGTGCTCACGGCATCCAGTACGCACTGTTCGATACATCGCGGCCCCTGGACTTGGTGCTGGGTCGTTTCCTCTCGGCGCGCGCGCGCCTGTCGAGGGTGCGTTGATGGGTTTCGCCGTTCCCTGGATGTTGCTGGGACTGGCGTCGATCGCCGTGCCGGTGCTGCTGCACCTGGTCGAGCGACGGCACCTGCGCGGCCGCGGCTTTCCGTCCGTGATGTTCGTCCGCCGGCTCGAAGCGCGGCGCGAGAAGCGCAAGACCCTGCGTGATCGGCCCCTGCTGCTACTGCGCTGCCTGGCGCTCGTGTTCGCCACGCTCGCCTTCGCCGGGCCGTATGTCCTGTCGCGCCAGGAGGCGCCGGCCCGGGTTGTCGAGCATACCGACCGCGTCTACCTGGTCGATGCGAGTCACAGCATGCGACTGGGCGGCGCCTGGCGGCGCGCGGTGACCGCTGCCGGGAACGATATCGACGCCATGGGCGCGGACGACCGCGCGGCGATAGTCGCCTTCGACGAGGAACCGCGCATCGTCTTCGCGATGAGCGCGGATCGAGCCGGCATGAAAGCCACGCTGCGCGACCTGCAACCCGGCTACGGCGGCACCGGCTACGGCGCGGCGCTGTCGGCGGCGCAGGCGTTGTTGGGCGACAGCGAGGCGCCGCGAAGGGAAATCGTGCTGGTGTCGGACCTCGCGATGACCGGCGCCGGGCGGCCGCCGGTGGTCGCGGCGGACCTTTCGCTGCGGCTGCTGCCGGCGCACCGCGATGTCGAGCCCGGCGCGGTCGTGACCGACGTCGGGTGGCGCGCGGGCGTCGATTCGCAAGACGGCTCGCGAACCTTTTTCGTCAGCGTACGCGGGAGCGGGCTCGACGCCCCGGCCGAGGCGCTGGTCCACGTGACCGTCGATGGCTATGCCGTTGCGGCGCATCGGGTAAGCTTGCCGGTAGACGACGTGGTCACCTTCGACGTCGACGCGGTGACCGGCGACGACGGTGCCGCCCGGGTTACGGTCGACGCGCGACTCGCGGACGGCGGCGAACCGGGACGGTTTTTCTTCGTCGCCGCGCCCCGCCGCCCGGTCGACGTGCTCCTCGTCGGTCCCGGCGAAACGGCTGCGACCGGCCTGTTCGTCGAAGGCGCCCTGTCGCTCGCCACCGACCCGCCCGCCGCCCTGACGCGCCGCACGCCGGATTCCCTGGGTGTCGCCGAGATGGCCGACGCCGAGGTCGTGGTGCTGGCCGGCGTCGATCCGTCGTCGGCGCCGCTGCCGTCGCTTCTTTCCGGGCACCTGTCCCGCGGACGCGGGTTGATGGTATTCGGCGGCGCGGGCTTCCGCTCCTGGCCCGACGACCTCGCCGATGCGCTGCCGGTCACGCTCGGACCGGACGAGATTCAGACGGCGCGCGCTGCTGGCGGTATTTTCCTCTCTGCCGACCATCCGTGGACGCGGTCGCTGGAACGAGCGCTCGGGCGCGATGAGCTGGATGTCGACGTGCACCGCCTCCGCCGGATCGTGCCGGCCGACGAGCGCCACGTGCTCGCGCGCCACGCGGACGGCGCGCCGGCCGTCGTGGCTGGAGACGGCACATCCGGCCGCGTCATCCTGTTCGCCACCGGCCTCGAAGCGACGTGGTCGTCGCTGGCGCGCCACGAGGGCTTCGCGCCGCTCATGATCGAATCCGTTCGCTACCTGGCCGGGCGTTCGCCCGTCCCGGCGTATTTCCGCACCCGGTCGCGCGTCGACCTGCGCGCGCACCTGCTGGACGTTGCCCGCGCCGGCGGCGCGGATGCCGCGGCGCCGATTGCCGGTGAACTGGTGCTCACCGCGCCCGATGGAAGGCGCCGGACGTTCGGCGACGGGCAACGCGTGGCGCTTCTCGACACGCCCGGCATTCATGCACTGCGCGAATCCACGGCTGGCGGCTTGGCGGCGGCGCTGGCCGTGAACGTCGACCCCGCCGAGTTGCTCGGCGCGCCGCTGGATGCCGAGACCTTTCTCGCCGGCGTATCGCGACCGTCGCCGGGGGTGGCGGTGAACGGAGGCGCCGCGCGCGAGCCTCCGCCGCGGCTCGAACTGTGGTGGTGGATGCTGGCGGCGGCGCTCGGCCTGTTCATCGCCGAGGCGCTGCTGTCGAACCGGAGCGGCGGAACCGGCGGGCCGGAACGCCGCGAGGCGGGAGCGAGCTGAATGAACCATCGACCCTCCACAGACGGCGCGCTGGCGGATCGACGATTCGAAAGCGCACTTTACGGGGCCGCCCGCAGCCGCCGGCGGCGCCGCCTCTGCGAAGCGCTGGCGCTCGCGTGCCTGCTCGCCGCGGTCGGCCTCGTTGGCGCGGCCTATTGCATCGACGCCTTCCGTTTCGCGCCCGACGCCGTTCGCGCCGCCCGCGTGGTGTTTTACATCGTGGTGGCCGGCGCGCTGGCCGGCTTCGTGCTGCCGGTGTTGCTGGAGCCGTACGATCGACGCCGGACGGCGGCCCGGCTGGAAGCCCGCGACGCCCGTCTCGACGCGCTGTTGTTGAGCGCGTCCGACGCCATCGCCGGTCGCCGCGCCGGCGATGAGTCCGAGGGCCTGAAGGCGCGGCTGTGGTCGGAAGCGGCGGCGGCCGTTGAAGGCGACGAGGCATACTTCAACGAGGAGCGACGGCGCTCGCGCCGGGCCGCGGGGGGCGCGCTGGGCGCGGCGGCACTGGCGCTGGCGCTGCTCGCCGCGGGACCGCCCGGCATGCGCCAGGCGGCGGGACTACTGCGGTGGCCGGCGGCCGATCCGGCGGCCGCCTCTCCCTACGAAATCACCGTGACGCCGGGCGACGCGCGCCTGCGTAGCGGGTCGGACCAGCGAATCCGCGCGACACCCGTGGGCTTTCGTCCCGCGGAACTGACCCTTTATCAGCGCGTCTTGCCGGGGGGCGAACTGCACGACGAGTGGCAGCACACGACGATGCGCCGGGAAGGCGATAGAGCGGCGCTTCATGGCGACCTGCTCGACGTGCGCGATTCGTTCGAGTACTACGTGGCCGGCGAGGGCGTCGAATCCGCGCGCTACCGCATCGAGGTCGTGCCGCCACCCGAGGTGACCCGGATCGATCTCGTTTACCGGTATCCGCCGCGTACCGGGCGAGCGCCCGAGCACGTCGTCGGCCAGGGAGACATTCGCGCCGTTGAACGAACGTCGGTGGACGTCACCATTACGCCGTCGGTGCCGGTGGACCGCGGCGTGATTCGTCTGGACGACGAACGAGAAGTGGCGCTGAAAGCGGTCGGCGGCCTGCTTACCGGCACCATCGACGTCGAGTCGGACGGCTTCTACCGGGTCGAACTGCCGGATTTCGAGGGCGTCCTGGTTCGCGCCTCGCGCGAGTACCGCATCGATGCGCTGGTGGACACGCGGCCCAGTGTTCGAATCGTCGCGCCGGGCGCCGATATCGACGTGACCCGCATCGAGGAGGTGGACGTCGAACTCGCCGCGCGGGACGACGTCGCGCTGGGCGAAATGGCGCTGGTGGTGTGGATCAACGGCGGCACCGAGGAGGTCATCCGTTTCCCGGTGCAACCCGGACCGGACGAGGTGCGCGAGAGCGTGCGGTTGTTCCTCGAGGATCGTGACGTCGAGCCCGGGGATCTGGTCGCCTACCATGCCCGCGCCAGCGACGTTGCCGGCGAAGCGGACCGGGAAGTGACCAGCGATATCTACTTCATGCAGGTCAGGCCCTTCGATCGCCGGTACACCCGGGCGCCGGGAGGCGGTGGCGGGGGCGGCGGCGGAGAGTCCGGAGACGGCATGCTCTCGGCACAGCAGCGGCAGCTCGTCATCGCGCTGTTTCGCCTGCGGCAACTGGTGCGCGAAGCCGACACGGGCGACGGCGTGGTGGCGGAGCGGATCGACACGCTGTCCGACGCCCAGGCGCGGATTCGCGAACGGGTCGAGGCCATCGTGCGCCGCCTCGGCGCGCGCCGTATTCCGGGGATCCAGGAAACGCTCGATCCGATGCTCGCGGAACTGCCCAGGGCCGCGGACGCCATGGTGCGGGTGGAAGCCCTGCTGGCGGCGGCCGACATCGAGCGCTCGCTCGAGGCCGCGCGCGCCGCGCTGCGGCACCTGCAGCGCGCCGACGCCGGCTACCGCGAGATCCAGGTAGCCATGAGCCGTGGCGGCGGTGACGCCGCGGGTGATCTCACCAACCTGTTCCGGCTCGAGATGGACCGCTTCCAGTCGCAATACGAGCACGTGCAGCGCGGCCAGTGGGACGCGCCCGAACGACAGCTCGACGAGGCGCTGCGCAAGCTCGCCGAGCTTGCCCGACGCCAGCAGCGCGAGCTGGAACGGTCCGCGTCCCGGCACGCCGACAGCGGCAGCGCCGCCCAGGACGAGCTGCTCGCGCGAGCCGAAGAACTCCTGCGCGAACTCGAACGTCTGACGCGCAATCGACCTGACCGCCAGCTGGCCGACGCCATGGAGGCGGCCCGCGATGCCGCGCGGGCGATGGCCGAGGGCGGCGCCTCGGGCGGCCGTCGCCAGGCTCTCGACAAGTTGCGGCAGGCCGAGCGCACCTTGCGCCGGTTCCTCGATCGGGACATGGCCGGCGGGATCGGCGAGGCGCTGCGCCGCGCCGAGTCGCTGGTCGAACGACAGGGCGCTATCGAGCGCGGCATCGAATCGCTGGACGAGGAGCCTACCGATCCAAACCGGATTGGAGAGGTATTGCGCGACAAGCAGGAACTGGCCGTCGGCGCGCGCGCGCTTGATGCGGACATCGAGCGCCTTGCCGACGATCACGGGCCGGCGGTCGGCGATCGCGGAACGCGCCCGGCCGACGAGGCGCTCCCGGAAACGCTCGAGCGGGCGCGCGACGCGTTGTCGCCCGGGACGCTGGAAGATTTGCTGGCCGAGAGCCGGGCGGGACTCAGGCAGGCGGACGGGGCGGCGATCCGCGAGCTGGAGCGGCGCATCCGGCGCTCTCTGGAAGGAGCGCGCGACGCGCTCGAAACCGCGCAGGACATCGCCGCCGGGAACGCGAAGGGCGCGGGCGAGTCCGCCGATGCCCTTCGCGACCTGGTGCGAGCCCAGGACCGCCTGCAGCAGTCGATGAGACAGCGGGCCCGCGAGGCGCCGGGGACCGGCGCGGAAAACGGCAGCGGGGGATCGGGCGCAAGCGGCGCCGCGATTGCCGGCGGCCCGGTGGACGCACGCGGCGGCAACGATGACGGCGTCGCGACCGGCGGCTTCGCCAACAGCGGGTCCATCGGCGGCCGCTTCGACATGGCCGACGCGCGGCGTCGCCTTCTGGATGACGCCCGCACGCTCGAGGTGCTCCGCGATGCGCTCGATCCCCTCGGCCGCCAGCGCGGGGAGATCGACAGCGTCGTCGATGCCATGCGCCGGCTTGCCGAGTCCGGTGCGAACGATCAAGTGCTGCTGCGCGACCACGCCGCGCTCCTCTCGGTACTGAAGGATCTCGAACGTCGTACCCGGGACGGGGCCGACGACGAAAGGCGCGGGCTGATCGCGCGCGACCGGCCGACCCCGCGCGACGACTACCGGGAGCTGGTCGAGGAATACTATCGGCGCCTGAGCGAGCGGCCGCGCGGGGTGTTCGGCGGCTAAGCCCCGTGGCCGGCGGAATCCCTTGGTCGCTTGCTTATGCGGACCGGTGTTCGTGCCGGCCCGCTTCCGTTCCGGATTCCGCGTTGTAAAAGGCCCGGCCGCCCCGTCGATTCAATCCTGGATCGACGGTGAATCGCGTGACGCGACGTGCCGACGATCAGGTATCGTCATCGTCGTCGTCATCATCATCGTCATCGTCGTCGTCGTCATCGTCGTCCCCGGGCAGAACGTCGGCGAACACGTACGACGAGCCGACCGCGCCGCCCGGACCGTCGTCGCCCCCGGCCAATGCCTCCGCCGACGGGCAGGATGCCACGTCGAGGAAGGCGCCGGACGCCGCGACGTCCGCCCCGTTGTTGTTCGCGGAAAGGTTTGGCAGGTCGACGACGTGAAAGTCGCCGCCATCGTTCTCGAGGTTGAACCCCACCTGGGCGAATTCGGGGGTGATGACGTTGCCGTCCGCGTCCAGGCAGCTGAAACCGTCGGCGGTGTCGTTGTGCATGACGATGCCGTCGGAGCCGGCGCCGTCCGGATCGAGCCGGCTGTCGGTCACCACGAGCACCGTGTGGCTGCCGGCGCCGGCATCGTCGGCGGAGTCGAGGCCGTTCTTTAAATCGATAGCGTCGCCGTCGCTGTCGATGAGGACGTCGTCCACCGCCAGATAGACGGTGGCGCCTCGACCCGCCTCGTCGATCGCGCCGTTGGCGTTGTCGGCGTCTATGCCCTCGCCGCCCGCGTCGATGCGATCGCCGTCGAGGGACACGTAGACGAAGGCGCCGCGACCGGCCCCACCCGAGGCACCATTGGCGTTCTGGATGCGCAGGCCGCTGCCGGCGGATTCGATGTCGTTGTCCCGGAGCCGGGCGCGGATGACCGCCCCCCTGCCCACATCGTCCGACCCTTCGTCCGCGTTCACGATCTGCACGCCGCTGCCGAGCTCGCTCGAGATATCGTTGTCGACAAACAGCAGGTCGAAATCGGCGCCGCGTCCCGCACTTCCGGAAGCGCCACTGGACGCGTTCTCGATCTTTACCGCGTCCCAATCGGATGCGATGGTATTGTCGATACCGGTAAGACGAAACTCCGCGCCCCTGCCCGCGTTCTCGGAACCGTCGTTCGCGTTGTGAATTTCGAAGCCGTCGCCGTTCTCGCTGGTGATGTCGTTGTCGACGAATAACAGGTCGAACCCGGCGCCCCGACCGGCGTTTCCAGATGCGCCGGAATCGGCGTTCTCGATATTGACGGCGTCAGCCTCGGCGACGATCCGGTTATCGAACGCTCGCAGCCGGTAGGTCGCGCCTCTGCCCGCGTTGTCCGATCCGTCGTTCGCGTTGTGAATTTCCAGGCCGCTTCCGCCCTCACTGGTGATGTGATTGTCGACGAATAGCAGGTCGAATGCGACGCCGCGCCCCGCATCGCCCGTGGCGTCGAAATCGACGTTCTCGATGTTGACGGCATCACTGTCGGCGACGATGCGGTTATCGAACGCACCCAGCCGGTAGGTCGCACCGCGGCCCGCGTTGTCGGAACCTTCGTTCGCGTTCTGAATTTCCAGGCCGTTGGCGTCCCCGCTCGTTATGTCGTTACCGACGAACAACAGGTCGAACGCGGCGCCGCGACCCGCGTTGCCGGTCGCATCAGGTGCGTTTTCGATGTTAATCGTGTCGCCTTCGGCCTCGAATACGTTGCGGTAGGCGCGGACCCGGAAACTCGCGTTTCGACCCACGTCATCCGTCCCCTCGTGGGCATTGCGCACTTCCAGCGCGCTTTCACCGCCAGCGATCGTGGTCAATTCGTTGTCCGTCAGCAACACGTCGAACATTGCACCCCGGCCCGCGTTGATGCTGCCGGCGTCATCGGCGTTCTCGACATTCACCACGTCGAAACCGCTCTCCAGCGAGTTGTTCCGGGCCTTCAGATAGAACTGTGCACCCCGGCCCGCGTCGTTCGTACCCGACGTCGCGTTGTGGAGTTCGAGCGCATTGGCCTCGGTGCTCGTGACCTCGTTGTCGGTGACGTGGACGTCGAACAACGCCCCGCGTCCCGCATTGCCGGAACTCTCGTCTGCGTTCTCGATGTCGATGCCGTCCTGTTGCGTCGTCTCGATCTTGTTGCCGTTTGCGCTCAGGTAGAACCGCGCGCCGCGACCCGCGTCGCCCATTGCGCCATTGGCGTTGTAGAGTTCGATGCCGCCGCCCTCGGTCGCGGTGATGATGTTGTCGTTCGCGGTGACGCGGAAAACCGCGTCACGCCCGGCATCGTCATTGCCGAATATCGCGTTGTCGATGTCGAAGCCGTCGTTGTCAAAGCCGGACAGGGTGATGACATTGCGGTTGGCGACGATGTGGAACTCGGTATTGCGACCCTCGCTGCCGGTTCCGTTTTGCGCATTGTCGATGGCGAAGGCGTCGGAGCCGTCGTCGCCGCCGGGTTGCATGACGTTGTCATTCAGCGTGAGACGGATCAGGCCGTTCTCGACCGTGTTGTCGAGTTCGAACGCGTCGGCGCCCTCGACGCCGTCGTTCGTGGTCACCATGTTTCCGGTGAAGACGACGTCGTAGAACTGCGCGGTGTTGGTGTTGTCGAGCTTCACGCCCTTGTCGACGTTCATGATCATGGTGTCGGTAATGGTGTGCGACACCTCGTTGTTGACCGGCGCGCCGAAGATGCCCGTCTGGGCGCCGTCGATGACGAGACGATGCACGGTGGTGTCGTCCGCCAGGGTGATCGCGGTGCCGTTGCCGCCGGGCGGGGTGATCACCGGCTTGGCGGCGGTCTTGAACGATTTGCCCCCGCCGCCCTTGACCTCGGAAGTTACCGTCTGGCCCGCCTGCATCACGATCACCTCGTCGTAGGTGCCGTCGCCGGCCAGCGCGCCGCCGATGCCGCAATCTTCGGTATTGGCCTCGCAGACGAAGACGAGTCCGCCCGGGCCGGCATTTACGATACCTTCCTGAATGCCGCCCTCGGTCTCTGCCCAGGGATGTTCGAAGCTGCCGTCCTCCAGGGGATCGGCCTGGTTGTCGCGGTCGACGAAGTTGACGTCCTCGGCCAGCGTGTCGGTGCCATCCGTCGTGTTCGACTCGGTTCGACTGCTGGCCCGCGTATCCACGCGCTGCTCGACCGCCTTGTCGACGGTCGTCACGCGACTCGAGACGTCCTCGACCAGGTCGCCCTCGGCGGTCTGGACGCGAACGTCGCGGATCACCATGTCGGTATGCATTCGCGTACCGGGTTCGCGCGGCCCCGACGTGGCGACGTGACGGCGGAAACGCTGGAAACTGTCGTTGGCGTACAGCGGTATCAGCAGGCGCAGCCCGACGAAGTAATCGCTGCCGTTGAGCAATTCGTCTTCGAAGTACTCGGCGTCGAAGGTGAGAAACGAGCCGAACCGGACTTCAAGGCGCGCCTTGAAGCCTTCCAGGTCGTCGCCGAACGGATTGTCGTAGTGATAGTAGCCGCCGAACAGGCGAACCTCGGGCGCCGATTCGCTC
>JAUIEZ010000023.1 GCA_030429665.1 Gammaproteobacteria bacterium
GCATTGGACGGCTCGGCCGGACGCCTCGCGGAACGACGACTACTCCGGTTTTCCCCGCTCCTCGCGCCACAACCCGAGCTTTTGTTGTGCAACGCGGTCGGAGAAACTGAACAGCACGGCGTCGTCGTCCACGCGGTGGGTGATCCACTTCCAGCTCGGCGCGACGAAGATGTCCTTGGGCCCCCAGGCCATCTCCACCCCGTCCACAACGGTCACGCCATTGCCCTCGACCACCGCGAACACCGTGGCGTCGGTGGCGCGGTACGGCGCGGTTTCGAATCCCTTGGGCAGCAGTTGCATGAAGGTGGCGATGGTGGGCATGGCGAAGCCGCCGGTGTTGGGATTGATGTAGCGCATCTTCAGCCCGTGGCAGGGATCCCATTCGTCCTGGCGACGCATGGTTTCGAGCGCCTCGCGGGTGCGCGCGTAGGGGTAGTTGAACACCGGCGAGACCGGCGAGCGCGAATCGTAGTCCACCGGCAGCATGTTGGCGCCGAAGCGCGCCTGCGAATCCCCGGCGCCGCGTGTCACCGGTTGTTCGTCGTCGGGATGGCCCTCGGCAAACGATGCGTCGAAGAACGAGACGATGGGAATGTCCAGCCCGTCCAGCCAGATCATCGGATCACTGGTGTGATTACCGTGGTCATGAAAGGTCCACGGCGGCGTGATGACGAAGTCGCCGACCTCCATTGGCGTGCGCTCGCCGTCGACTGCCGTGTGGCCGCCCGAACCCTCGACGATGAAGCGCAGCGCCGACTGGCTGTGGCGATGGGCCGGGGCCACCTCGCCCGGCAGGACCAGCTGCAAGCCGGCGTAGAGAGACGTGGTGACGCGGCTCGTGCCCCGCAGCCCCGGGTTCTCCAGGATCAGCACGCGACGTTCGGCCTCGCGTGCGGTGATCAACTCGCCGGCCTCCATCAGGTACTCGCGGGCCGTCTCGTAGCGCCACAGGTTGGGCACGCAGTCGCTCTTCGGCTGCCGGGTGATGATCGCGGACAGGACTTCCCATAGCGGGGTAAGGTCTTGATCGGCGATGCGCTTGTAGAAGGCGCGGCGCCGATCCGCATCGTCGGGCGAGGTGCTCTGTGCCATGGATTTACCTCCGCATGCTCTCTAAGCTGGACTTGAGCGTACTGTCGATGCCCGAGCCGCCGTAGAGCCACGAGAGTCTATAGTAATACTCCTCGGGCGAACGCGTGGACATGATGCCGTTGCGCACCAGCGCGGCGGCGCCGGCCGGGTGGTAGATGTACTCGCCGATGGCCCGGGACTCCATCTGCACGCGGGCGGTGCGCGGCACCCGCTGCCTGCAGTAGGTCTCGAAGGTTCGCTCGACGTGGCCCTCGCACGCCTCGAGGTTGTGACTGAGCGAGACGGCGTCCTCCAGGGCCATGCAGGCGCCCTGGGCGAAATACTGCAGCATCGGATGCGCGGCGTCACCGAGCAGCACGACGCGCCCCTCGTTCCAGCGCGTGATTGGCTCGCGGTCGCACAGCACCCAGAGTTTCCAGTTGTCCCCGTGTTCGATGATCCGGCGCGCCCGCTCGTGGATGTGTTCGAATCCCTGTCGCACCTCGTCCTTGTCGACCGGTTTTCCGGCCACGGCTTCCGGGGCGTCGTTGTGATAAGTCACCACCAGGTTGAACACCTTCCAGCCCTTGAGCGGGTAGTGCACGATGTGGCACCTGGGGCCGGCCCACAGAGTGGCCGCGTTCCAGCGCAGATCCTCGGGCATCTGCTCCGTCGGAATCACCGAGCGGTAGGTGGTGTGGCCGGACACGCGCGGTTCGCCGTCGCCGACGAGTTGGGCCCGGATGACGGAGCGCAGCCCGTCGGCGCCGACCAGCGCGCGTCCGCGGATCGGGTCGCGGTCCCTGACGTGCACGGTGACGCCTTCGGCATCCTGTTCGTAGCCGGTGACGGCATGGCTGGTTCTAAACTCGACCAGTGCGTCGTCCCGGCAGGCATCGAGCAGCACGTCGTGCAGGTCGGCGCGATGGACCACCGCGTAGGGATTACCGAAGCGTTCGCGAAACGGCTCGTCGAGCGGAATGTGGGTAATCTCCTCCGCGCTCAGGGCATCCATCAAACGCAGCTTGTCGATATATACGGCCTTCTCGCGCGCCTCGTCGCCGACGCCCAGGTAGTCGAAAGAGTGAAACGCGTTGGGACCGATCTGGATGCCGGCGCCGATTTCGCCGAGTCGCGCGGATTGTTCGAGCACCACGGACGGGTACCCCTTGCGCGCCAGGCCAAGAGCGGCCGCGAGCCCACCTATGCCGCCGCCGGCGATGATGAAGGGCGATTCGGCCATGACCGGGTTCCTCCTCGTGATTTCCGGCCACGCCGCTTCGCACGTGGCCGGACGTCGTATGCTTGTATACTTGTAGTTACTGCAATCCTATCCAAGACCGCCACCGTCGTGAAGAGCCCCCGTTCGTCGCCGCCGCGCGAATCCGCGTCGATGCCGACCGTATCGCGTGCGACACGCTGCTCCCGCATCGAGTCGCGGGTCGAACGCGAATGGCCGATCGAGGATGGCGCGTCGGCGATCGCCCCGCGTCGCCGGGCCGCCAATGGGCGAATCGGTGAACCGGGTGCGGTCTCCTGTCCCCACCAACGGCTCACGGTGTAATGCCGGTCCGACGAACCCCGGATTTTTTCAGACGTGGCGACAATCGAATTTCTCGGCGCGGCCGGTGAGGTGACCGGCTCATGTCACCTGGTGCGAACCCGTCACGCGCGAATCCTGCTCGAGTGCGGCATGTTCCAGGGCGACGACGCCGACGAGGGGCGCAACGGCGAAGCATTCCCCTTCGATCCGGGGACGATCGACGCCGTGGTGCTCTCGCACGCGCACATCGATCACAGCGGGCGCCTTCCGCTCCTGGTTCGGCGCGGATATGTCGGTCCGGTGTTTACCCACGCTGCCACCGCGGACTTGTGCGGCGTGATGCTGCGCGATTCGGCCTTCCTCCAGGAAAAGGAAGCCGAGTGGCGGCGACGGCGTGGCGCCAATGACGCCGAGCCGCTGTATACCCAGGCCGACGCCGCCGCCGTCGAGAGGCGGATCGAGCCGGTCGAATACGATCGTTGGATACAGATCGCCAGCGGCGTTCGCTGCCGGTTGCACGATGCCGGGCACATCCTGGGATCGGCCATCGTCGAGATCGAGGTCGACGAGGGCGGCGCGCGCCGAACCCTGGTATTCAGCGGCGATCTCGGCCATCGCGGCGCGCCGATCCTGCGCGATCCGGTCGTGTTGCGGCGCGCCGACCTGGTGGTCATGGAAAGCACCTACGGCGACCGGGAGCATCGTTCATGGTCGAGCACCTGGAAGGAACTCGGCGACATTCTCTCCGAGGCGCGCGCCGACAAGGGCAATATCCTCATCCCGGCGTTCGCGGTGGGACGCACCCAGGAACTGCTCTACGTGTTGCGGCGCCACTTCGATGAATGGGGCATCGGCGAGTGGCGAATTTTCCTCGACAGTCCCATGGCCATTCGCACCACGCGAATCTACCAGGACTATGCGAACGTTCACGATCACGAAGCGCGCAACGAGCGCCGCGAGTCCGGGCCGCTACTGGATCTCGACAACCTGCACCTGAACGAAACCACCGAGCAGTCGATGGCGATCAACAAGGTAACGTCGGGCGCGATCATCATCGCCGGCAGCGGCATGTGTACCGGTGGGCGCATTCGCCACCACCTGAAAAACAACGTCGGGCGTCGCCAGTGCCATGTGGTGATCGTGGGATTCCAGGCGGCGCGCACGACCGGTCGGGCCCTCGTCGACGGCGCGCGTACCATTCGCCTGATGGGTCGTGCCTACGACGTCCGGGCCAAGGTGCACACCGTGGGCGGATTGTCCGCGCACGCGGACCAGCGCGGCCTTCTCGATTGGTACCGGGGATTCGAGAATTCACCGCGCGTCGCGCTGGTCCACGGCGAGGAGCGCGCCATGGACGCGCTGGCGGCGCGCATCGGCGAATCCCCGGGTGGCGCGAACGTGTTTCGCCCGCGAACCGGTTCGAGAATCGAGTTCTAGCCGGACTGCGGATTCAAAGATACTCCGCCAGCCGCGTGCGGATCTCCTCGTCGCTCGCCGTCGTCAGCTCGCGGTCGACCGTGGCGGCGACCAGGCGCTCGCAGCTTTCGTCGAGCGACTTGCGCAGGCGACCCAGGAAGCGCGGCGGCGCCACCAGGATCAACTCGTCGAATGCGTCTTCGATGCGTCCGCGGTTGATTCGCCCGGCGATCTCGCTGGCGAATTTCGCCGCCTCGTGTTCGGCCGGATCGGTGTCCGGTTCCATGGCGTGACGTCCGTTGCCCCGACTGTCGAACGCGCGTCCGGCGCGATCGGAAGCCAGTGCGCCGCTGCGCTGCCGCGATTCGCCGTGAACCAGCTGCTCGACATCATGGAACGGGCCGATGCCTTGCGCGCGAACAATTCGCGCGCGCGCCGCGTCGGCGATGACTATCCAGCGGGTTTTCATGAACTCACCTCCCGGCGACAGCCGAATTCGATGGACCGCGCAATCGGGCACCCGTTCGCGACGCTACCGGTCCAGGTATTGGTCCCGCATCGGGTGCGACGCGATGAAGTGCTTCAGCACGTTGCGATAGCGCTTGATGGCCTCGGTGTCGTGGCGTTGCCTGGCGTCGGCCAGGTCGTCCTGGATGATGTGCTTGATCCGGGGAATTCCGTCGTCGCAGTGAACCAGGTACTCCGCCAGTTCGATGGCCTGCATCTCGGGGATATGTTCGTGTTGCGCAATCGCGTCGATTTCTTCCGCGCTCAGTCCGCACAACTCGATGCAATCTTCGATAGTCAACATCTTTAATACCTCGCGTCGATTGTCTCGACACTGAAGATATTGACCCAACGCGACGCACCCCGTGTTGACGGGAGTCAACTTCGGGTCGCGTGCGACGAAACTATACGAACGAAGCCTGTCCCGGTCTCCAGTGCACCAGGACCTGGAGTACCTGGGTCAGCACGTTGATCAGTTCGGCGGCCTTTTCCGGGCGATAGGTGTTCTCCGGGGTTTCGTCCATGTAGGCGGACTGGGCCAGTTCCATCTGCATCGCGTGTACGTTTTCGTCGGGATCGCCGTAGTGGCGCGTAATATGGCCGCCGACGAATCGGCCGTTGACCGCGTAGCGATAGGACGACGCGGCCAGCACGCGCTCGACCCGTTCGGAAAGATCCGCCGCGCAGCTGCCGCCGCGCGCGGTACCGAGATTCAGCACCGGCAGTTCGCCCTCGAACAGGCGCGGCACGACCGATCGAATCGAATGGCAGTCGTAGAGCACCGCGTAGCCGTGGGTGTTGCGCACGCGCTCGATCTCCTTCGCCAGGGCGTCGTGGTAGGGCTGCCAGTACTGGCGAACGCGTCGCGCGGTTTCCTGGTCGTCCGGTTCCTCGCCGGGGTGGTAGATCGGCGTGCCGTCAAACTGCGTTTCCGGGCAAAGACCCGTACCGGCCTGTCCGGGGTACAGATTTCCGTCGTCCGCGGGTCGGTTGAGGTCGACCACGTAGCGGCTGTAGTTCGCCTGGATGACGGTGGCGTCGAGCTCGCGGGCGAATTCGTACAGCCGCGGCACGTGCCAGTCCGTGTCGGGCAGGGAAGCGGCCGCCGGCGTAAGGCGGGATTCGAGCCGCGGCGGCATGGCCAGCCCCGAGTGGGGCATGCTGAGCACCAGCGGCGAAAGACCTCGGGTGAGGCGAAAAATTTCCATCTGAACCAGGCACTCCCGTAGTGTTTCTTGCGGCGACCGGGGTTTACATGGCGGCCGGTCGGCGCAGTTTAAAGCGCCGGCGGCAAAACCCGTATGACAACTCAGTCGAGCTCGACCGAAGAGTCGATCTGCGAGTCAACGAACGTCGGCGAGATATTCAGCGCTTCGGCGATATCGTATATCACCGCGCGCTCGGCGTGCCGATTTTCGTCCGCGGCCGGCAGTATCACGCACAGGTCCCGGAGCACTCGCATCAGGTCCGTCGTGCCCGCTTGCTCACGGGCCTGACGAATGCGCGCCGGCAGCTCCGCGACGATGCGGTCGAGGTCGAGCTTGTCGCTGAACGAGCCCTTGCCGAAAAACGCCTCGAAGACCGTCGTCTCTCGTTCGCTGACGCGGCCGTCGGCTCGGGCGATGGCGATGCAGCCGGCGAACAGCAGCCGACGCATCGCCTCGTCCGCACGGGTACGGCCCTCCAGGTAGCTCGGCTCCATCAGCGACATGATCGATTGCACGCCCAGTTCCAGCGCCTCGGCGTCGATACCGCCCGGGGTGGCGAACTCGGAATCGTGGAACAGCTTGAGCGCCTTGACCCGCATCGGGCTGAACGGGTGCGTGCTGAACCAGTCCTCGGGCGGCCCGCCCCGACCCGGCTCCGTGCCGCCGACCTGCATGTCGTCCACCTGGCGCAGGAACTCGTCGGGGTCGAACCGCACGACGTCGTCGGACAGGCCCGAGGCCAGGCGGAACAGCGCGCGCGATACGGCGCGCGGGTCGTCCGCGCACCAGGCGCCGGCGCGGTCCGCGGAGATCTCCGCGTAGCGCGACCATGCGAACAGCTGCAGGGCAAGTTGCGGCGTGGGCCGCGTATTGCCGCGAAGCAGCAGCCCGATGGGTATGTCGTGGTGTCCGTAGAGGTGATGCCCCAGCTCGTGCCCCATGACGAACGCCAGCTCCGCGCCGCGAAATGCTTCGAGCAGGCTCGATGAGAACATGACGAACAGCCGTCCCTCCTCGGGCTTGACGCAGGCGGCATTGAACGTGGCGCTGTTGTAGACGAATAGTTCCAGGGCGATGTCGATGCCGAGGCGATCCATGCAATGGTCGCGGGCGGCGCGAACGCCGGGCGCCATGGCGGCGTTCAGGCGCACGGATGTCGCCAGCAGGCGCCGGCGCACGCCGGCCGGCCCTTGCTTGTCGCGACGCGCGAGGGTCTCGTTGACGCGCGTCACGTCCGGATGAGCGAGCAGCGACTCGAACAATTTCTTGTCGTTTTCGCTGCGAATGTCCTGTGCCGTGATCTTCATCGAGTTTCGGTCGCCGCGCGTCGTGTTCAACGCGGGCAGTTTAACAAATGCCGCGGGCAAGCCCCGAGAGGGCGATTTACTGCCCGGAATCAGGTCGTATCGTCGCCGAGGCGTTATTATTGGATAGATTGTCCAGCGTGGGTACGCATCGTGACCAAGTGGTTGGTTTCAGGATTTCTCGTCGCCGCCGCCATCGGCGCCTGGTTCTATTTTTCCCGGGCGGATCCGGTATCCGTCACGGTGATCGAAGTCGGCAGCGGCCGCGTGGAGTCCACCGTGGCGAACACGCGCGCCGGCACCGTGAATGCCTGCCGGCGTTCCAAGCTGTCCATGCCCATCGGCGGTCGCGTGGCGCGGCTCGAGGTGCGCGAGGGCGATCACGTGGATGCAGCCGACGTGCTGCTGACACTCTGGAACGCCGACCGACAGGCGGCGCTCGAACAGGCACAGGCCAGCCGCAACGTGGCCGAGCGGCGGCAGCGCCAGGTTTGCCTGGAGGCCGATCACGATCGGCGTGAGGCGGAACGATTCGCGCGGCTGTTCCTCAAGGGCCTGACATCGGAGGAACAGGCGGATCGCTACAACACCGCGGCGCAGGCGAGTTCCCTGGCATGCGAGACCGCTGCCGCCGAAGTGGTCGCGGCGCAGGCTAACGTGGACGTACAACGGGCGCAGTACGACCTCACCATCCTGCGCGCGCCGTTCGCCGGCGTGGTGGCCGAGATCAACGGCGAGGTGGGCGAATACGTCACGCCGTCGCCGCCCGGCGTCGCGACGCCGCCGGCCATCGACCTGATCGACGGCAGTTGCCTCTACGTTACCGCGCCCATCGACGAAGTGGACGCCGCGCGCCTGTCGCTCGGTCTGCACGCGCGCGTGACGCTTGACGCCTACCGCGGTCGCGAATTCGACGGCACGCTGGAACGCATCGCGCCCTATGTCATGGACTACGAAAAGCAGGCGCGCACCGTGGACGTCGACGTCGAGCTCCACGACATGCCCGAGGATGTCCGTCTCCTGGTCGGCTACAGCGCCGACATCGAACTGATTCTCGACGTACGCGAAAACGTGCTGCGAGTGCCTACCGAGGTGATCGTCGAGGGCGGCAGCGTCTGGGTGGTGGCCGACGGCGATATCGCGGAGAAACGCGAGATCGAGACGGGGCTGGGCAACTGGAGCTGGACCGAGGTGACCGCCGGCCTGGGGACGGGCGAGCGGGTGATCACGTCCCTGGACGCCGAGGGACTCGAAGCCGGTGTCCTCGTCGCCCCCGTCGTGGCCGGCGAATAGGCCCCGGCCGTGCTACGCGTGGATGGCGTCAACCGCACCTTCATGCTCGGCGATCAGCCGGTGCGGGCGCTGCGCGACATCAACCTGCGGATCGACGACGGTGAGTACCTGTCGGTGATGGGACCGTCCGGTTCCGGCAAGTCGACGTTGCTCAACGTGCTCGGACTGCTCGATCGCCCCGACAGCGGCCGCTATTTCATCGACGACGTCGATACGGTTTCCATGAGCGAGGAACGCCGCGCGCGCGTGCGGCGCGAGAAGATCGGCTTCGTGTTCCAGTCCTACCACCTGGTCGGCCGCCTCACGGCAGCCGAGAACATCGAGTTGCCGATGACCCTGGCCGGCTGGTCCCCGGCCAGGCGCCGCGAGGCGTCGGCGTCGGTGATCGAGAAGCTTGGCCTCACCGAGCGCGCGCGCCACCTGCCCGAGCAATTGTCGGGCGGACAGCGCCAGCGGGTGGCCATCGGTCGCGCCATCGTCATGCGTCCCGAGGTGCTGCTGGCCGACGAGCCTACCGGCAACCTGGACAGCAGGTCCGGCGACGACGTCGTGGCGTTGCTCGAGACTCTCAATGCCGATGGCATCACGCTGCTCGTCGTGACCCACGATATCGACCTGGGCCGCCGTGCGCGGCGGCGCATCCGCATGGTCGACGGCGCCGTGGTCGAAGACGTTCGCGAGGATGCATGATGCGCGCCGCGGACCTGCTCCACTTCTGCTTCCAGGCGCTTTGGCGCAACCGTTTTCGGTCCTTGATGCTGCTGTTCTCGATGTCCATCGGCGTCGGTTCCGTGGTCATCCTCACCGGTCTCGGCGAGGGCGCCCGGCAGTATGTGCTTGGCGAGTTCGCCTCGCTTGGCAAGGACGTGCTCGTGGTCCTGCCGGGTCGAAAGGAAACCACCGGGGGTCTGCCGCCGCTCACCGGCAGCGCGGCGCGCGACCTGACCGTCGAGGACGCCCTCGCCATCGCCAGGTTGCCGGGGGTGGCGCGCGTCGCCCCGATGGTCGTGGGCACCGCCGAGGTGGCCGCGGGGGCGTATTCCCGGGAGTCGGTCGTCGTCGGTACGACGAACGAGTTTTTCGATATTCGACGCGTGGCGATCGGTGCCGGCCGCGCCTTGCCGCCCGGCGCCACCGATCGCGCCGCGGTGGCGATCGTCGGACGCAACGCGGTCGAGGACCTGTTTCGCGGCCGGCGCGCCCTGGGCGGGAAAGTGCGCATCGCCAACTACCGTTACCGGGTCATCGGCGTGCTCGGCGAGTCCGGTGGCGCATTCGGCATGAACCTCTCCGACACCGTGGTCGTCCCGGTCGCCAGTGCCTTGTCGCTGTTCAATATCGAGAGCCTGTTCCGGGTCATCGTGGAAATCCGTGCCAACGCCGACCTGGACCGGGTTCGCGAACGCATCCTCACGCTGATGACCGCGCGCCACGACGGCGAGCCGGATGTCACCGTCATCAGCCCGGACTCGCTGCTTTCGAGTTTCAACGACATCCTGGTCACGTTGACCCTGGTGGTGGCCAGCATCGGCGGCATCAGCCTGGTGGTCGCGGGCGTGCTCATCATGAACGTCAGCCTGATATCGGTCAGCCAGCGCACGCGCGAAATCGGATTGCTCAAGGCGCTCGGTACCACCTCGACGTGGATTCGCGTCGTGTTTCTCACCGAGGCGGCGATGATGGCGGCCGCCGGGGCGCTGCTCGGCGTGACGGTGGGGCAGGCGGCGATGTTCGCGGCCCGGCGGATGTATCCCCAGATCGCGTTCGGCGCGCCGGCCTGGTCGATCGCGGCGGCGGTGGCCATCGCCGTGGGTACGGGACTGGTCTTTGCCTGGCTGCCCGCCGGCCGCGCCTCGCGGCTCGAGCCGGTCAAGGCCCTGACGGGGCGGTGAGGCGCCGGTGAGAAGCGCCGATCTTGCCACGTGGGTGACCCGCACCCTGGTTGCCGCGCCGGCGCGCGCGGCGCTTACTGCCCTCGGGATCGCCATCGGCATCACCGCGGTCTCGCTATTGACGTCCATCGGCGAAGGGGTTCGGCTGTACCTGCTGGAGAGCTTCTCGCAGTTCGGCACCCACATCGTCGCCATCAACCCCGGCAAGACCGACACCGCCGGGATGTCCGGAATCCTGAGCACGGTACGACCGCTGTCCATCGACGATGCCGAGGCGCTGCGGCGCATTCCTCACGTGCGACAGGTGGTGCCGATCGTTTCCGGTACCGGTCGCATCGAGGCGCCGTCGCGCGCGCGCAGTACCGACATCATCGGCGTTGGTCACGAGGCGGACAGGGCATGGCGGTTCGATGTTGCCGTCGGCCGGTTCCTGCCCGACGACCCCCCGGGCGCGGCGCGCCCCTACGCGGTCCTGGGGGCCAAGTTGCGCCGCGAGCTGTTCGGCGACGACAACCCGCTGGGCGAATTCGTGCGGGTCGGGCAGGACCGCTTCCGGGTGATCGGCGTGATGGAGGAGAAGGGACAGTTTCTCGGCTTCGATCTCGACGACGTCCTGTACATCCCGGCCAGCCGCGCCCTGCAGGTGTTCAACCGCGAGAGCCTGATGGAGATCGACGTCGTGCACGCGGCCGCGGCCAGCTCGGCGTCGGTGGCCGCCCAGGTGACGCGCATTCTGAAAGCACGCCACGGCACGGAGGATTTCACTCTCATGACCCAGGACGACATGCTCGCCAGCCTGGACAAGATTCTCGGCGTGGTGAAGTTCGCCGTGGCGGCGCTTGGATCCGTGTCGCTGTTCGTCGGCGGCGTGGGCGTTCTCACCGTGATGACCACGTCGCTGCGCGAGCGACGCGGCGAGATCGGCCTGCTGCGTGCCCTGGGCGGCACGCGCGGGCAGGTGCTGCGCCTGTTCCTGGTCGAGGCCATGGTGACCGGCCTGGTCGGCGGCGTGGCCGGTCTCGCGCTGCTGGCGCTGCTGATCGGCGCCCTGCATGCGGCCATGCCGGCGCTGCCGGTCACCTTGCAGCCGCTTTACGTCCTGTTGTCGCTGCTGCTGTCCATGGCGGTAGGCCTGGCCGCCGGCATCGCCCCGGCGCTCAACGCCTCGCGCGTCGACCCCATCGACGCCCTGCGCACGGAATGAATTTCACCCGGCGGTCCCCGATTTATTTCACCGTTACGCAGGTGCACTTGGCAAGGTGGGAAACCTTGTGGGACACGCTGCCCATGAGGATGCCGGACAACTCGCTCAGTCCGCGGCTGCCCATCACGATCATGTCCGCCTTGAGTTCCTTGGACGAGTCGATGATGGCCTTGGCCGGGTCGCCGCCGGCAAGCTCGGAGGTGACGGCGGTCGCGCCGCGCTTCTTCGCCAGATCGGTGGCGGCCTGGATCACCTGCTTCCCGGCACGCTTGAGGTCCGCCTTCGTGCCGCTGACCATGACCGAGGCGGCGCCAAGCGTGAGCACGTGGTCCTGCATGGGCTGCTGCACGACGTGCAGGAGGTGCATGTTGGCCTCGTATTTCTTGGCGATGTCGCAGGCGAATTCCAGTGCGCGCTTGGAATGCGCCGAGCCGTCCACGGCAACCAGGATGGTCTTGATCATGATGTCCTCCGCTATGGGTAGTGCGCGTTTGTCGATGACCACACATTAACGCAATCCATCGCGAGATTGTTGATGCGGCTCAAGTTCCCGCGGCGTCGGCGCCGCGCCCGGCACCGTCATTCCCGGCCGTGTCGCCGGAACGCCGGGGAATGATTCGGTAGGAACAGCGCCGATCACCGGCCTGGATATGATCCTTGCGCTCCACGTCGGCGTGGGGAGAGAGCAACGCGCGAAAGATCTCGAGCTCGGAGCGGCACAATCCCCGGCAGGCACTGGCGGCGGCGCACACCGGACAGTGGTTTTCCACCAGCAACAGTTCTCCCGTGGGTTCGGCATGAAACTCGGCCATGTAACCCTCCGCCGCCCGGATCGACGCCAAAATCCGCAGGCGATCGACGAGACTGGACCGGCCCGACAGCCGATCGCGGTAGACCGCCAGCGTGGACTTCTCGCGCTGGTGGATCAGCCGGTCCAGTCCTTCGTCACCGAATAACGTCCGGATCGCCTCGATCAACTCCAGCGCGAGGTCGCCGTGGCGGTCCGGAAACCGATCGTGCCCCTTGCCGGTAAGACGCCAATACCGCTGCGGACGGCCGCGGCCGGATTTTCGGTCCTCGGCTTCCACCAGTGCGTCGGCGGCCAGGCGTGAGAACTGCTGCTGCGCGCCCGCGCTGGTCATTCCGAGCAGGTTCGCGGCTTCGGTGGCGTTGAGTGGTCCACGGCTCTTCAGGAGTTCGAGCAGGCGGTCGGCAGTGCTTGGACGCATTGGTAATAAAAAAAGTATATACTTAATAAAACGAAAACCTATATTTAAAATACCCGCAAGATCCGTGGAGCACAAACCGCAAGACGCGCCGGTGGCCTGGCGGGAACTGTTTACGCGCACCCACGCTCCCGCGCTCGCGTTGGTCGGAATGGGGGTGTGGCTGCACGCGGCGGACAGTCTCCTGGTCGCCACCATGATGCCGGCAATGGTGGCCGACCTGGGCGGCGCAGCGCTGGTGGCGTGGACCGTGGCGTTGTATGAGGTGGGCTCCATCGTCGCCGGGGTATCGAGCGGCTTGGCGGCCGTTCGCTACGGTATCCGCGGACCGATGGCATTCTCTGCACTGCTGTTCGCGGCAGGGTGCGCGGTCGGTACGCTGGCGACGCGAATGGAGGTGGTACTCGTCGGACGGCTGTTCCAGGGGCTTGGCGGCGGCGGGCTGGTGGCGCTGTCGTTCGTGGCCGCCGGCATGTTGTTTCCGAGGCGGCTGGCGGCCCGCGTGATGGCGGTGGTATCCACGCTTTGGGGCGTGTCGGCATTCCTCGGGCCGCTGGTCGGGGCATTGTTCGTTTCCCATGGCACCTGGCGGTGGGGGTTCGGGTTTTTTGCCGTGCAGGCCGTGACGCTGGGCGGCTGGATCCTGTCACGGCGTGTCGATGGCGCGGTGCGGCGGGACGCTTCGGGCGGACGACGCCTGCCGCTGGCTCGCATGCTGCTGGTCGCCGCGGGCGTGGTACTGGTCGCTCGCGGCGGCCTCGTATCGGACGAGGGCGCGGTCGCGTTCAGCCTGGCGGCCGGCCTCGCGTGCATTGCCGGATTCTTCCACGTGGACAGGCGGCGCGTGGATACGCGACTGATGCCGCGCCTCGCGGTAGACCCGCGCACCCGCACGGGATCGGCGCTTGCCATGGTTCTTTGTTTTTCCATCGCGACCATCGCGCTGGGCACCTACGGCCCGCTGCTGCTGACCATGGTGCACGGAACACCGATGCTGACGGCGGGGTACGTCTTGGCCGTGGAATCCGTCGGCTGGTCGGTCGCGGCGGTCGCGGTGTCGGGCGCCAGCGAGCGTCGCGACCCGGGTTTTATCGCGGCAGGCATGATGCTGGTGACGGCCAGTACGGCCGGCCTCGCGGTCGTCGTGCCCGCCGGCCCGGTGTGGATGGTCGGTGTGTTTTCCGCGGTGGCCGGCGGCGGATTCGGCATGGCCTGGACCTTCATTTTGCGCCGGGTGACGTGTGCCGTGCCTGCCGGAGAGCGCGAACGCGTCGCCGCCGCCTTCCCCACCACCCAACGGCTCGGCTACGCGCTGGGCGCGGCGTTGATCGGTATCGTTGCCAACGGCGCCGGCATGGCCGATGCGGGCGACGCCGAGGCGGCGCGTGTCGTGGCGCGGTGGGTATTCGCCGCCTGTATACCGTTCGCCGTTGCCGGCCTGGCGGCGGCGGCACGCTTCGTAACCGTGCCGCCGGATGACGACGATGCGTAGTCTCTAGGCGCCGAGTACCTCGCTGCGGGCGCGCTCGCAGATCGTGAGCACCAACGGCTGCTTGATCTTTCGTTCCGGCGAGATGGCGTAGTACTGCTCGTACATGCCGGTGGCGGTGCCGATGCGCGTCACCCCGTACATCTGGCACATTTTCTCCTCGATTACCGACGCCGAGGCGAACAGGCCGGCGCCTACGCTGCCGAAGGACTTCAGCAACGCCGCGTCGGCGAACTCGGCGACGATTCGCGGCGTGATCTCGTTGACGGCAAACCAGTCGTCGAGAACGACGCGCACCGCGCTGCCCGCGGTCGGCATCAGGAACGGCGCGCCGTCGAGACTGCGCGGAAAATCCTCGCGATATTCGTCCTCCAGGCCGCGGCAGGCGTAGATGTTCATCTCGCTTTGCCCGAGGTGGTGGTTCCATAACTTGACTTGCGCATCCACCGCCAGTGGGGCGTCGGAGATGATCAGGTCGAGACGATGGCCGACCACCGCATCGACTAGCCGCTCGAGGCTGTCCTCCTCGCACACCAGCCGTACCCCGGTGGATTCCTCCATGACCGGGTGCAGAATGCGATGCGCCACCAGCTTCGCAATGGAATCGGTGATGCCGACGTGGAATTCCGGTTTTCCGCTGAGTTCACCGCTTTCCAGGAAGCGCCCGAGCTCGGCGCCGGTGGAGAAGATGTCGTCGGCATAGCGCATGACCACATTGCCCGTTTCCGACAATACCAGGCCCCTGCCGACGCGATTGAACAGCGTCGCGCCGATGGATTCTTCCAGCAGCTTGATCTGCGCGCTGATCGTCTGGGGCGTGAGGTGCAGTTGCTGGCAGGCCCGGGCGATGCTGCCTTCACGGGCAACGACCCAGAAATAGTGGAGGTGGTTGTAGTTCAAATATCGCACGCGCGCATGGTAACACTTGTCATTCGCTGGATTCCCGCACCGTGTTCCGGCGGTCCCGGGGATATCGAAACGTCAGGCGCGGCCGACTCATTCGCGCGCGGCGATGAAACCGTAGCGGGCGAGCTCCTTCACCACGATGCCGGACAGTTCCTCGACGACGCGATCGGCGGACGTGGGATTGAACGAGCGCGTACTGCCGGTCCAGAGCAGTTTCTTGGTGTGAGCAGCATAGACGCGAGTCTCGAGAATCACGGTGGTGTTGGTGACCACGTACCCCGGCCGGAACATCATCCGGTAGGTCGGATAGTAGTAGTCGTAGAAGCCGAGCGGCGCGTAATCGAAACTCGGCGGCACATAGCTTTGCTCGCGGGAAATGTCCACGAGCCGCGTGGTGAGGATGGCATCGGCGTCGCTTTGGGCGACGGCTGCCTCGATCACTGTCTTCTCTTCGGTAATGTCGTCCTCGGGAATCAACCTGAAGCTGGGTTCGGCCGCCAGCCCCGCCGCCGTGAGTTCCTTGCTGAACGCGGTCTCGAAATAGCGGCGCCGATTGGGGTTGCTGGACATCCCGATGACGAGAAAACGCTTGAGTGTCGGGCCCTGGTAACGGTCCTCGTGCCAGGAATTGATGACCTTGGTCGTGGCGCAGGCGGAGAGAAAAACGATGACGGCCATCGCCGCCGCCGCGCCGCGGATGATCCTCCAAAATCGCATCCTGATTCCCTTGAGTCATGGTGGTGACGTTGATCGATTATCCGTCAATGCGCCGGCGTGTTCCAACTGCCGCCGATTCCGCCCGCGTCCGGGGCTCTGCGACGCATGCCGGGCGGGCGTCGTTGTTCTACAATGGGACACGACCGTCGACGCGGCCGGCGACATCCGATGACGAGGCCAGGCGCCCGGGAGGCAGGCAACATGGATCAATCCGAATTGCTTTCAGGCGACATTGCCTGGTGGTTGCTGGGCGCCGCGGCGCTGCTCATGCTGCTTTCGTCGAGATTCCGGCGTGCGCGTCGGCGCGACCGGAATGACGGGAAGCATGGGCGTTCGGGCGCGCCGTCCGCCCCGCTCGATGACGAGGGCGCGAGCGGGAATCGCCGGTCCGCCGGTCATGCCGGCGAGTCGGAAGTATCCGAACCGGCGACCATCGAAGGCGATGCCGCGACGGACGGCCCGCCCGCGGACACGAACGCGCTGAAGCTCGAAGCCGCGCGGGTCTACATGGAGCTTGGCGACACGGCCGGCGCCCGGGCGATGCTGGAGCAGGTGACCGACGACGGGGTTGCCGAAACGCGCGAGGCGGCGGATGCCATGCGCCGGGAACTCGCGGCGGGCGACGGGGAATCCGATGACGACGATCCCTCGTTCGATGCAGAGAATCTTCTCGACCTGGCGACGGCCTACGTGGAGATAGGCGATGCCGAGTCGGCGCGGCGGATGGTCGAGCGTGTCGAACAGGTTGGAAGCGACGCGCAACGGCGCCAGGCCCGCGCGTTGCTGGACAAGTTGTAGACCCGCGCCGGGGCCGTCGGCGGATCAGGCGGCGGCGGGCAGGGCCGCTGCGACGTGCACGCCCGACTCGTCAAAGCGCGCGGCCGTGACGTGGTGGACCGCT
This sequence comes from Gammaproteobacteria bacterium, assembly GCA_030429665.1. Lineage (GTDB taxonomy): Bacteria > Pseudomonadota > Gammaproteobacteria > Arenicellales > CAJQKF01 > BQJD01. The sequence continues at coordinate 16,678 of JAUIEZ010000023.1, forward strand.
TCCTGGCTGTCCGAGTAGACGAAGGACTCGTGTCGGTAGGGGTCGTAGCTGACCGGCGCGCCCGAAAACGGTGCCAGGCGGCGAGCGTCGTCCGGGTGGACGTGGTCGACGAGGCGGCCGATGGCGTAGGCGTGAACGATCTTGCGCCCCTCGCGAACCATGCGCTGGCGGGCCGCCTCGCGCACGCGAAACTCGACGTCGCTCAGGTGAACGGCGCGCGCGGACGCGCGCACGGCGCCGCCCTGGAAGATACTGTAGCAGCGGTGCTTGAAGTTCCAGTAGATGCGAACCGGCTGTCGTGGGTCGATCATTTCGTCGCTTTCGGCGGCTGGTGAAAAGCGCGCGCATTATAAGGCGCCGCGGGTGAAAATCAACACCTCGAGCGCGACGTCGGCCGGCAGGTTTGCCGGCCTGCGCGATTGCGGGTACATTGAATCGGAGGCGCTTTTCGTGCCCCTTCCACAGCTTTAGCTCATCGAACCAGAGGAGAAAAAATGACCATCGGAATCGGAGACCGCATTCCCGACGCCACCTTGCACGTCATGGGAGAAAAAGGGCCACGGGCCGTGACCACGTCGGAGCTGTTTTCCGGCAAGAAAGTGGTCCTGTTCGCCCTTCCGGGGGCTTTTACACCCACGTGCTCGGCCGCCCACTTGCCAGGCTACGTGGTAAAGGCCGACGAAATCCTGGCCAAGGGAGTCGACGACATCGTTTGCCTGTCCGTCAACGACGCCTTCGTGATGGACGCTTGGGGAAAGGCGCAGAACGCGGAAAAAATCACCATGGCGGCCGACGGCAGTGCCGCGCTCACCCGCGCCCTGGGCCTTGACCTCGACCTGACCGAGCGGGGTTTCGGCGTACGTTCCGACCGCTATGCCATGATCGTCGAGGACGGCGTGGTCAAGCTGCTCAACCGCGAAGCGCCGGGCAAATTCGAGGTCAGCGATGCCGATACGATAATCGCCGCGCTCGGCTGATTTCCTTGCCGCCGATTCTAGTGGGCCGATCCCGGCTTGTGGTAGCGCCCGCCGTCGTAACGCGCGAACACGCGGTCCACCTCGGGGTGGCGGATGGGCGAGACGTCCGTCGACGGCTCCAGGTGCCGCTCGGCGACATAGGTGCGATGGCTGGCGTTGTCCACCAGCACGTGGTACCAGGGCCGGTCCTTCGGCGGCCGGCTGGTCGCCACCTGCCTGTACCATGCCTCGCTGCCGCTGAACCGGGCGTCGACGTCGACCACCACGCCGCGGTAGTCGAACTTCACGTGATGAACGATTTGTCCGGGATGGAACCTGGCGGCGTCCGTCATTGCTCGTCTCCTGTTCGACGTGAAGAGATCATGTCGTGGCGCGTCCACCGATGGCGACGGTGCGCGGGCATTTCAAGCACCGGTCGCGGCGGGCCGGGCGGCCGCGGTCACTGCGGCGAAGTTCCGTCGTCGGTCCCGGGTTACCCCGCGTCGTCGTCGCGCGGCGCGTCGTTGGTGAGCAGGCCGATGCGCCGCGCCCGTTGCTCCCAGTTGCGGCGAGCCAGGGCCTGCATGTTCTCCGATTCGTCCAGCTCGTCGACGATCTCCATGCCGAGCAAGGTCTCGATGACATCCTCCATGGTGACGATGCCGGCCATGCCGCCATACTCGTCGACCACCAGGGCGATGTGCTCACGGCGCTCGAGAAAACGGTTGAACAGCTCCGGAATGGGATAGTCGCCCGGCACGGCGACGAGATCGCGCCGGACGCTTTCCACCGGCTCGTCGCCGCGCCCGTCGACGGCGGCCGCGAGCAGGTCGTCCTTGAGCACGTAGCCGGTTACGTGGTCACGCGACCCGACCTCGTGAAGCGGAATGCGCGAGAACCGCAGTTCGCCGCCGGACTTGATGAACCCGTCGATGGTTTCGTTTTCCGGCGCTGCATGAACCACCGTGCGAGGGGTCATGACGTCACGTGCCTTGATGGTATTGAAATGCAGCAGGTTGGTGATGATCTCCGATTCCTGCGGATGGAAAACGCCTTCTCGCTCGCCGAGTTCGGTCATGGCGAGGAAGTCCATGCGGGAGAATACGCTTTTGGACTTGTCCTTCTTGAGGCTGCGGGTGATCAATTGGCTCAGCCACACCAGCGGAGCGAGGGCGCTAATCACCAGCCGAAGCGAGTTGATCGTGAACGGCGCAAGCTCGCGCCAGAAGTTGGCGCCGAGCGTCTTCGGAATCAGTTCGGACAGGACCAGGATGGCCAGCGTCATTACGGCCGGTACGACGAGCTGGGTCACTATCGGACTGGTGTCGGCCCAGATCTTCGCCGCCTGGTCGCCGACGCCGATGGCGCCGACCGTGTGGGCGATGGTGTTGAGCGTGAGTATGGCCGCGAGAGGACGGTCGATGTTCCTCTTGAACGATTCGATGGATCTTCCAACGCGGGTGCCTTCCCGCACCTTGATCTGGGCATAGGACGGCGTGATGCTCAGCAGCACCGCTTCCCACATCGAACAAAGGAAGGACACGCAGATCGCGAGCAGAAAAAATACGACGAGCAGGCTGATCATGGCAGTTAACTGGCATTTGATTGGTTCGCGGGGCCGCGACCACGGCGATTCGCGGTCGATGCCCCGGCGACATTATGGCCGTTCGGCGTCGGCTTGTAACCCGCGCGCCCGCGCGCTAACGCCGGCTGGATGAGCAATGGGCGTCACGCGTCCATATGTCCGGGGCGTCATGCTGGTGCTGCTGGGCGGCTTCTTCCTGAGCCTGGCGGGCATCCTCTTGCGTCACGTGGAGGATGCGGACGGCTGGCAGATCCTTTTCTACCGCTCGGTTTCCTTTTTCGCGACGCTCACCGCCATTCTCGCCGTGCGCTATCGTGGCGCCACCCCCCGGGCGTTCCGCTCGGTGGGCCGGCGCGGCTTCGCCGCCGCCGTGGTGCTCGGGCTCGGAGCGGTCTGCTACGTGTTCGCGATACTCCATACGACGGTCGCCAACGCGGTCTTCATCATTGGCGCGTCGCCGGTGGTGACCGCGTTGATCGGCTGGTTGTTTCTCGGCGAGCGGGTGTCGGCCGCGGCGCTGGGAACCATGTTCCTCGCGCTGGCGGGAATCGCGCTGATGTTCGCCGACGGCCTGGTCGGCGGCGGATGGCTGGGCAACGTGATGGCGCTGGGCGTGGTGGCGAGCTTCTCGGTGTTTCTGCTGATCGTCCGCGACGCGCGCGACATCGACATGCTTCCGGCCACGGCGCTGGCCGGCGTGGTGGCCGGAATCATTTCCCTGGTCATGGTGGATTCGCTCGCGATGGGAATGCAGGATCTTGCCATCGCCATCGCCCTGGGCTGCGTGCAGTTCACCGGCGGTTTCATGTTGCTGACCATCGGCGCACGCTACCTGCCGGCCGCCGAGGTCGCGTTGTTCTCCCTGAGCGAAGCCGTGCTGGCGCCGCTATGGGTGTGGATCGGCGTCGATGAAGTACCAAGCGCGTTGACGGCGTGCGGGGCGTTCGTCGTACTGGTGTCGGTCAGCGTATACTGCCTGCTCGGTATTCGCCGGGAGCGTGCCTCGGCGGCGCGCGGCGTCGGCGGGTCGCATCCGGATACGGGCGACTGATTCGAACCACAAGCGGCTTCATGACGGGAGAGCACGTGCTGAATGACATCCTGCCCCTGGCGCCCACCGCGCTGCGACACTTCGCCAATCCCCGCGCCGAGCACGGCCCGTGGCCCGAGCGACTCGACTCGGTGCTCGACCAGGCCGCATTCGACGCCGCCGGCGCGGAGATTCGCCGCTGGGAAGGCTACCAGCCGACGCCGCTGGTCGCGATCGAGTCGCTGGCGCAGGCAGCCGGCGTGACCTGGGTCGGATTCAAGGACGAATCGTCCCGATTCGGCCTGGGCAGCTTCAAGGCATTGGGCGGCGCCTACGCGGTGCTGCGGCTCCTGTCGCGCGAAACCGGGCTCGACGCCGCGTCGATTCGCGGCGGCGGCCACGCGGAGCGGATGAAATCGATCACCGTGGTAACGGCCACCGACGGCAACCATGGACGTTCGGTGGCGTGGGGCGCCGGTCGCTTTGGCTGCCGCTGCCGTATCTACATTCATGCCGGCGTCAGCGAGAACCGGGCATCGGCGATGCGTGCGCTCGGCGCCGAGGTCGTACGCGTCGACGGGAACTACGACGATTCGGTGCACCGCGCGTCAGACGATGCCGAGGCCAACGGCTGGTTCGTGGTATCGGACACGTCCTGGGAAGGCTACACGGAGCTGCCGCGGTACGTCATGGCCGGCTACGGCGTGATGGTGGACGAAGTCATCGATCAACCCGGTGCGGCCGAACCGCCTACTCACGTGTTCGTGCAAGGTGGCGTGGGTGGATTGGCCGCCGCGGTGGCGGCCAGGTTCTGGATGCGTTTCGGCGCTTCGCGGCCGACGCTGGTGGTGGTCGAGCCCAACCGTGCCGACTGTCTTTACCAGAGCGCCTGCAACGCGGCGCCGGTCTGTGTCGACATCACCGAGGAGACCATCATGGCGGGTCTGTCCTGCGGAGAGGTCTCGATGCTGGCCTGGCAGGTGCTGGAAACGGCGGTCGACCACTTTATCACCATCACCGACGACAACGTGGCCGCGGCCATGCGATTCCTGGCGTCGGTCGCGGTGCCTGGCGCCGCGGTCGAGGCCGGGGAGTCGGGAGTGGCCGGCCTGTGCGGTTTCGTCCAGACCGCCACCGACCCGGCGTTGGCGTCGGTCATCGGGCTCGACGCGTCGAGCCGCGTGCTGCTCCTCGGCACCGAGGGCGCCACCGATCCGGAAATCTACGCCGAGCTGACGCGCGCCGGCTAGCGACGTCAGTGCGACGCTACAGCAATCGGCGCGGGTCGAAGGCGGGTTCGAGACTCTCGGCGTGAGTCATTGCGCGTGCCAGCATCCGGTCCGCCGCCACGGGTCCGACGCGGTCGCACAGGCTGGCGTACAAACGGCCGACGACATCACCGAGGTCGCCGGTACAGACAGGCAGCGGAATCTCGACGGGGTCGCGCCAGGTCGCGTCGAATACCTTCTCGGCGAGGAATTCCGGTAGCGCCGAGGCGGTCGCCATCTCGCGAATCGCTGACGTTAGCCGTGCAACGACGTCGGCGGTCTGACCTTGTTCCGCGGCCAGCGAGGCGACGATCGCCGCGAACGCTCGATGTGCGGCGAGGTGCTCGACGATGTCGGCGGCATAGTTTGCGGAGCGAAAATAGTCCGCGTGACGGTCGGCCGCGTTCAGCGTGCGAGACAGCGAGGCAAACAGCGAACCCTTGGGCACGTGAGCGTGGCAGGTGCAGATGCCGCGAACCAGTTCGCCGGTGTTGACCGGCGTGTCATCGAACAAGGCGTCCAGGGCATGCACCGACAAGGCCGCCGTGTCGGGTTCGACCCACGCCTCCAGGATCTCGATGCAGATGGCCTGCCGGGCGGTCTTCAAGGACATGATGGAGGACGAACCGCGCGTTGCAATCTTCAGAATTCCTTGCCGCGATGGAGTTGGACGTTGCCGAACTCCGGATAGGCAATCTCGTAGTGTTCGGCGTAGTCGAGGCCTTGCATTTCGAAGCGTTCCGGAACCCTCAGTCCCACCAGGCCGTCGAGTACCCGGAACAGTATGAACGCCAAAGGAAGCGCCCATAGCAACCCGGCACCGATGCCGAGCAGCTGCGTGACGATGCGTTCGCCGTTGAACAGGTCGCCGTCGTAGAACAGCCCCGCCGCGAGCGTGCCCCATGCACCGCAGAATCCGTGAACCGGGATCGCGCCCACGACGTCGTCGAGCCGCAGCAGAGCGAGCAGGGCCGTGCCGCCGATCACGAACGCGCCGGCAACGAGCCCCGTGATGATGGCATAACCGGGTTCCATGGTGGCGCAGCCCGCGGTAATGGCGACGAGACCGCCGAGCGCGCCGTTGACGGTGTTGGTCAGCAGCAGCGGAATGCGCAGGATCATCGACAGGATGATGATTCCCACCACGCCGGCCGCCGCGGCGAGGTGGGTGTTCAGATTGATCGGTCCGATGGAAAGACTCGCGGCGGTCGTGCTGCCGCCGTTGAAGCCGAACCAGCCGAGCCAGAGAACGAATCCGCCCAGGGCCACCTGGGGCAAATGGTGGCCGGCAATGTAGGCGGGCTTGCCGCCGCTGCCGAACCTGCCCAGGCGCGGGCCGAGCACGATGACGCCGGCCAGTGCGCACCAGCCGCCGATGGAATGAACCACGGTGGATCCGGCGAAGTCGATGAAGCCGCGCTCCGCGAGCCAGCCGCCACCCCAGACCCAACTGCCGTAAACCGGGTAGATGATGCCCGTGACGAGAATCGACAAGAGCAGGTAGGCAGAGAAGCGGGTGCGTTCGGCCATGGCGCCGCTGGCAATAGTCACCGCGGTGGCGGCGAACATGGTCTGGAACATCAGCAGCGAATAATCAAGTTCGCTGGCGCCCGAGAGGAAGAAGTCGCTGGTACCGTACCAGCCGCTCGGGTTGTCGCCGAACATGACGCCGTAGCCGAACATCCAGAAAACGAGTGTGCCGATACAGAGGTCGATGTAGTTTTTCATCAGCACGTTGACGGAATTCTTGGTGCGCGACATGCCGCTTTCCAGCAAGGCGAATCCCGCCTGCATGAAGAACACCAGGGCGCTTGCGACCGCCAGCCAGATGATGTCCGTTTCCCGTCTCAGTAGCGCGGCATCTTGCGCCGCCGCCGTGGCCGGCATCGCGCAAACAAGCACGATCAGCCATCGTGTCGCCGTACGATGAAATCTGCCGCTTCCGCGGCCGCATGGTGTGCCTGGCATGACCCTTCCGTCGTTATTCGAGTATTGGTGTCCCGGGACCGGGCGATTGATTCGCGCTCGTCCCCCCAGGGCGGGAGGCATGCAACAGCCGTGCCAAGTGTCCGCATCCCGCGCGCGTCACGGGTATGCGCGCACGAGCGAAAGCCGGTGCACCGCGATGGGGCGTCGAGAGCCGGTACCGTGCCCGTTATAGTGCGCGAACCCGGGCGCCGCGGCCTGCGTCAGACGACCGCGCCGGCATCGAGACGGGTGAGAAACTCGCGGCTGTCGTGACGGATCGCGCCAAGCTTGTCGTTGCTCATGCGCTCGAGGGAACGGTAGGGCATCGCCAGGCGCTGGTTGCCGCGCAGCTTGTCGCGGTGTCGATCGAGGAACGACCAGTACAGATAGTTGAACGGGCACGCCGCGTCACCGTTCTTTCGGTCGACCTTGTAATGGCAGGCACGGCAGTAGTCGGACATTCGGTTAATGTAGGCGCCGCCCGCCGCATACGGTTTGCTGGCGAGGAAGCCGTCGTCGGCGAACAGCACCATGCCGGTGACGTTGGGTAGTTCCACCCACTCGAACGCGTCCGCGTACACCGCCAGGTACCACTCGTTGACCTCGACCGGGTCGATGCCGCAGAGCAGCGCGAAATTGCCAAGTACCATGAGGCGCTGTATGTGGTGGGCGTAGGCGTTGCGCCTTGTTTCGTCGACGCATTGGGCGAGGCAGTTCATGCGTGTTTCGCCGCCCCAGTACAGCCCGGGCAGGTGGCGTCGCGCGTCGAGGGCATTGCGATCGCGATACCCCGGCATGGCCAGCCAATAGACGCCGCGCACGTACTCACGCCAACCGGCGACCTGGCGAATGAATCCTTCCACCGAGTTGATCGACGCGTGGCCGGCGCGAAAGGCGCTCTCCGCGGCTTCGACGACCTCGGCCGGCTCGAGAAGGCCGATGTTGAGCGACGTGCTCAACAGGGAGTGGAACAAGGCCGGCTCTCCCTGTTTCATGGCATCCTGGAAGTCGCCGAAGCGCGGCAGTCGATTGGCGACGAAGTCGTCCAGGGTGGCGAGAGCCTGCTTGCGGGTGACCGCGAGGCCGAATGGCTCGATCTCCCCGAAATGGTCCGGGAAGCGACGCTTCACGAGCGAGATCACCTTGCGGGTGATCGCGTCGGGTTTGAAGCTGGGAGGCCGCGGCGGTGCGATGTCCGGCGGCAGGCGCCGACGGTTGTCGGCGTCGAAGTTCCAGCGACCGCCAGCGGGTTGGTCGCCGTCCATGAGAATGCCCAGTCGCTTGCGAACCTGGCGGTAGAAATGCTCCATGCGAAGACTTTCGCGCTTGTTCGCCCAGGTGTCGAACCAGGCCAGGTCGACCAGGAAGCGGTCGTCGTCGCGAAGATCGACATTCACGTCGAGTCGCGATTGCCAGGTGCTCATGGACTCGAGAACACGGTGTTCTCCGGGGCGCGTGACGATGATCCGGTCAATTGCCAGCGCGCGCGTTGCGCGTGCCACCTCGCCGGCGATCGAACCGGTATTCCCGGGGTCGTCGAGGCGTACGTAGCGAACGGTGTATCCGCGCTTCGCCAGTTCGCCGGCGAAGTGACGCATCGCGGCCAGCACGAGTACGATCTTCTTCGGATGGTGTCGAACATAGGTCGCCTCGTCGTCGACCTCGCACATCAGGATGACGTCGCGTCCCGGCGTCGCGTCGCGAAGGCTTGAAATCGAGTGGCTGAGTTGGTCGCCCAGAATGACCCGTAGGGTATCGGACACGCCGGTTAGTTTATTCGCCCGCGCGGGCGCTGCTGGAAGAAGCCGTTGCGATCCGTCGACGCCACCAGCACTTCACGGCGGGAGTCGTCACCATCCAGGGTTACCGGCACTTCGACCCCCGCATCGCCGGTCTGCCAGGTGGCTCGAAACAGTTCGGCCAGGTGACGAACCGGTCGCCCGTTGACTGCCGCAACAGTTTCTTCCACGCGAATGCCCGCCTGTTGCGCCGGTCCGCCCGGGTAGATGCCCACGACCATCAACTTGCCTTCGTGTTCCTGTATCATCCAGCCCATCCACGGCGGCGCCGGTGTGTGCCGGGCGCCGTACAGGCAAAGGTCGTCTACGTGCGGGATGATCAGCTCGATCGGCACGAACAGGTTGCCGTAGACGCTGGCGCCGTCCGCGCCGGGCAGTTCCAGGAACAGCGATCCGATGCCGATGAGGTTGCCCTGCGGGTCGAGCAGCGCCGCGCCGCCCCAGTTGTCGCAGGCGGGCACCGTGTAGAGCGCCTGGTCTATCAGGTACTCCCAGCGGCCGGCGAATTCGCTGATGGCCACCAGCTTGCAGGGAATCGAGTGGTTGCTGGTGCTGTTGACGACCCGTAGCGACTGGTTGGCGTGAATTCCGTCGAGGGTGCCGGTGCGCACCACCGATTCGCCGAGCGGCAGGTCGGGACGTACGAGGGCGAGGCCGGATTCCGTGTCCTGGGCGATCACGTGGGCCGGCGAAGTCTCGCCCGCGTCGTTCACCAGCCAGATGGTTTCGGCTTCCAGGCACAGGTAACCGACCGTTACCGCCAATCCGTCCTCGCGGATTCGCACCGCCAGGCCCTCTCGCTCAGTGCCGAGGAGTTCTGCAGTCATCGCGTCATCGGGGACGATCGCGCGAAGCTGCATGACGGCGTCGCGGGTCTGGGACGCGGTGCCGGCGATACTCGTGGACATGGCTGGGCGCAATTCGTTTTTCGCGTGCGTTAAAGCATATCGCAATTCGATCGCGGTATGCGGTTTAGATTAATTGACAGCAATACCTTCGGGTGGTTCGAATGGATTCCATGGATAACGGTAATCGACGCGGTCGACGGCGCACGGGCCGTCCGCCAAGAACTTTCGACGACACCGTGCCGTCGCCTTGCGTTGCGATCTGCACGCTGGACGAGGACGACGTCTGCATCGGTTGCTTTCGCCACGCGGACGAGATTCGTGAATGGATGATCCTCGAGGCGGCCGAAAAACTCGCGGTGCTCGAGCGCGTGCGCGCCCGGCGCCGCGCGCGAGGGCTCCCGCCGTGCTGAATGCAATCTGTCCATCGGCGATAAAGTGAGCGACGTCGCACGCGGTCTTCTCCTGGTGGTTTCGGCCGGGTTCTTGTTCATCCTGTTCATCGTCACGATCCGCCTGGCCGGCACGAGCCTGAATCCTGTTCAGGCCGCCTTTCTTCGCTACGCACTCGGCGTGGCGATCCTGCTACCCATGATGATCAGAAGCGGCTGGGCGGTTTTCTATACGCGCCGGCCGCTGCGACACGCGCTGCGGGGCGGCGTTCACGGCGCCGGCGTGTTGTTGTGGTTTTACGCCATTACCTCGCTTCCCATCGCCGAGGTGACCGCGCTTGGCTACACGTCGCCGATATTCGTCACCATCGGGGCGATCCTGTTTCTCGGCGAGCGGGCGCGCGCGGCGACGATTATCGCGGTGATCATCGGCTTCGCCGGCGTACTCGTCATCGTGCGTCCGGGTTTCGAGACCATCAGCCTGGGGGCTATCGCCATACTCTGCTCTGCGCCGTTGTTCGCGTGCTCGCAGCTCCTGGTCAAGACCCTGGTGCGTGAAGACTCCAGTATAACCACGGTGATTTATCTTTCATTGTTCGCCACGCTGACCATATCAGTGCCGGCCTTGTCGGTGTGGCAGGCGCCCGGCGCGCGAGAGCTGGCATTGCTGGCGCTGGCGGCTGGATTCGCTACCTCGAGCCATGTCCTGCTCGCCCAGGGTCTGAAGTGGGTCGACGTGTCGCTCGCGCAGCCGGCGGAGTTCCTGCGACTGGTGTGGGCGACGCTGGCCGGCTTCGTACTGTTCGGTGAAGTGCCCGGCGTGTGGGTGTTGGTGGGATCGGTGATCGTCGTGGGAAGCGTTACCATCGCGGCTCACGCGGCGCTCGGCGAGACGTCCCGAGCGGCCCGTGACCGTTAGCGCGGGCGGCAGGGTACCCGGGGGACGCGATCTGATGCTGGACGATGAAAGGCGGCGCCTCGTGATGGATGTCACCGCCGAGCGCATCGGCGAGGCGTCGCTTCGTTATGGGGTTCCACTGGCAGTGATCCCGGTCACGTTCGACCTCTTCGGTGTCAGCGCGGGCATGTACCGGTCCGCCGGTCGCCAAACGGTAATTCGATACAACCCGTTGATTTTTTCCCGCTACTTCGAAGAAAACCTGCGCGATACGGTACCGCACGAAGTCGCGCACTACGTGGTCGACAAGTTATACGGACGGCGCGGCGTGCGGCCTCACGGATGCCAGTGGCAAGCGGTGATGACCGACTTCGGGGTGACGCCGCTGGTGCGTCATGACTGGAACCTGGAAGGCCTCGGCATCCGCCGCCAGCGACGATTCGCGTACCGGTGCGGATGCGGCCGCCACGATGTCACCGCGGTGCGTCACAACCGAATGCGCAAGCGCGGGGTCGTGTACCGTTGCCGCCGTTGCGGCGAAGCACTGAGGCCAATCGACTGATGGACGAACAGCGTACCCGGTGGTGGCCCGTTCTCGCCGCGTTTCTCGCCGGCTGCCTTGCCGCCGCCCAGATCGGCAAGGTGGCTGCGGCATTGAGCGTGGTGATTGCCGAGCTCGACATGACGCTGGTACAGGGGGGGCTCGTGGTATCCCTGTTCACCGTCACCACGGCGCTTTTCGGCACCCTTTTCGGCATCGCCGCCGATCGCTTCGGCCACCTGTCGATGGCCATGGGAGGACTCGTGCTGGGCGCTGTCGGGGCCCTGGCCGGTTCGGTTGCCGACGCCGCGCAGACGCTGCTGATGACACGCGTGGTGGAAGGGGTCGGATTCACGCTGGCGGTGGTCTCGTTGCCGCCGCTGATCAGTCGGGCATCGAGCGCGGCGGACCGCCCGCTTGCCATGGGACTGTGGGGCGCCTTCATGCCGGGCGGCATGGCGCTGATCATGGTGATGTCGCCGTGGTTGCTGGAGGCGTTCGGCTGGCGCGGGCAATGGACGGCGGTCGGATGGCTGTTGGCAGGTTGGACGCTACTGCTCGGGCTGGCGTTTCGCGGCGACGGTGCGACACGCCGGTACGAGGTGCGCACCATGGCGTCGATTGCCGGTGCCGTGGTTCGACGCGATGCGCTCTTGTTGTTCGCATGCTTTGGCTGTTACTCGGCCATGTACGTACCGTTGACCTCGTTTTTCACGACCTTGCTGGTGACCCAGCAGCAGGTGCCGCTCGACGTGGCGACGTGGATGGTCGCGCCGGTCGTGGCGGTCAACATACTGGGGAATCTTGCCGCCGGTTGGCTGGTGCGCCGCGGCGCGGCACCGCACCGGCTGCAGGTGTTGGCGTTCGCGGTCATGGCAATATGCGGCACCGCGGTGTTCGCCTCGTCCTCGGCGGTGGCGGTCAAGGTCGTAGCCGGCCTCGCGTTCTCGGCATTTGGAGGCCTGATTCCCGGCACATCGTTCATTCTGGCGCCGCGGCTTGCCGCTCACCCCGCGCAGATCGCGGCGCTGTCGGGCTTGTTGCTGCAGGGCGCCGGCATTGGGCAGAGCCTCGGGCCGCTGGCGGTCAGCGCCGCCGTCGAGCGCTTCGGTGCCTGGCACCACGCGAACGCGATATTGATCGCCTGCGGCGCGCTCGGCATGCTGTTCGCCTGGCGGTTGGGCGGAGCCGCGCGTTTGCGCGAGAAAAATTAGCCTGTCGTGGTGATAGACTAGACACGCACACCGGCCGTCCGCGTATCGAAGCGGCCGAGACGATGACAACGAAATCAACCGATTACGAAGATCAAGCAGGAGACGACCCCGATGATTGCGACCCAAGTTATCAAGCGTGCCTATTTGGCCGCGGCGGTAAGCCTCGTTTTCGGCAGCGGGGCGGCGCAGGCCCAGGAGGTGGTGTTGAAACTGCACCACTTTCTGCCCGCGCAACACCAGAACCAGCAAACCGTGATCGAGCCGTGGGCGGAAACGATCAACCGGGAATCCGGCGGTCGGATCAAGATCGAGATCTACCCGAGCATGCAGCTTGGCGGCAAGCCGCCCCAGCTCCTGGACCAGGTGCGTGACGGATTGACCGACATTGCGTGGGGGCTGCCCGGTTACACGGCCGGCCGCTTCCCGAAGATCTCCGTCTTCGAGCTGCCGTTCATGGTGTCCGACGCCGAGGCGACCTCCCAGGCGGTGCAAGCGTTTTACGAGGCGCATGCCCGCGACGAGTTTGCCGACTACAAGATCCTTTGGTTTCACACCCACGCCCGCGGGTTGATTCACACCCGCGAAGCGACCATCGACTCGGCCGACGATGTCGACGGCCTCAAGCTGCGCGCGCCCAACCGCAGCATCGGCAGCGCGCTGGAATCCCTCGGCGCCTCGCCGGTGTTCATGCCGGTGCCGGCGCTGCCCGAGGCATTGTCCAAGGGCGTGGTCGACGGCGCCGTGATTCCCTGGGAGATCGTGCCGGCGCTCAAGGTGCAGGAGCTTGCGCCCAACCACGCGACCACGCCGGGCGATCGCGGCCTGTATACCGCGGTGTTCGTTTTCGCCATGAACAAGGAAAAGTACGAGTCGCTGCCCGACGACCTGAAGAAGGTCATCGACGACAATTCGGGTATCGAGATGTCGAAGTTCTCCGGCCACCGTTGGGACCTGGCAGAGGAGCCGGGCATGAAGGTAGCCGCCGATCGAGGCAATCCGATCGCGGAGATTCCCGCGAGCGAAATGGAAATCATCCGCGAGAGGACGAGCACGGTTACCAAACAGTGGATCAGCGAGATGGGCGACGAAGGGCAGGCGCTGTACGACGCCGCCAACGCGCTGCTCGAGCAGTACAGCAACTGATACGGTGCCCGGGGGCGCGCTGGGATCATGACGGCAGACGGCGCGCGATCTGAAAGGGCTGCCGCGCCGTTGCTGGATCGTGCCTGCCGCGTCCTGGCGGTGACGGGTGCGCTGGTGCTGTTCGCGCTGGCGGTGATCACCGTCGTCAGCGTGCTGGGGCGATACCTGTTCGGGCGGCCCATACATGGCGATTTCGAGATGGTCGAGATGGGGTGCGCGGTGGGTTTGTCGCTGTTCCTGCCGTATTGCCAACTGCGTGGGGGCAACGTCATCGTCGATTTCGTTACCATCCGCGCGCCTCGCGGCTTCAAGCGGATTCTGGATGCCGCGGGGTGCCTGCTGATCGCATTTTCCGGTGCGGTCCTGGCGTGGAGGCTGGGCCTTGGCGGTATCGACCTGTACCGGTACAACGACCAGACCATGGTGCTTCAGATCAACACGTGGATCGCGTACGCGGTACTCGTGCCTAGTTTCGCGCTGCTCGGCCTGGCGGGCCTGGTTACCGCGCGTCGCGCGCTGAAGGGCGAGTCCCCTCCCGGCGTGGGCGACTGACGCGGAAGGGAAACGGTAATAGCGATGGAGCCCGGCGCCCTGGTGAGCCTGGTTATCGCGATCATGATCGCCATGATCGCGCTCAGGGTTCCCATTGCCATTGCCATGTTCACCGCCGGCGCCGGCGGCTACGCGGCGCTGGCAGGCTGGGTGCCGCTGCTTGCGTACCTCAAGTCGGCCCCCTATGCCACGTTGTCGTCGTATTCGTTGTCGGTCGTGCCGCTGTTCCTGATGATGGGACACCTGGCGACGCACTCGGGATTGTCGCGGTCATTGTTTGCCGCCGCCTACGCCGCGCTAGGATCGAGAAAGGGCGGATTGTCGCTGGCGGCGATCGGTGGTTGCGGCATGTTCGGCGCGATTTGCGGCTCCTCGCTGGCCACCGCCGCCACCATGGGGCAGGTGGCGCTGCCGGAAATGAAACGCTATCGCTACTCGGACGCGCTGGCTACCGGAACGCTTGCCGCGGGCGGCACACTCGGCATCCTGATACCGCCGTCGGTGGTGTTGGTAATCTATGCCATCATTACCGAGCAGAACGTGGCCAAGATGTTCCTGGCCGCCTTTATCCCGGGCATCATGGCGGCGGTGGGCTACATGGTGGCAATAGCCGTTTACGTGCGCATCTACCCCGACTCCGCGCCCACCGGCGCAACTATGAGCGCCCGCGCCAGGCGCCGCGCCTACGTCGGCGCGCTGCCGGCCCTGGTCATCTTCGTGGTGGTCATCGGCGGCATCTACGCCGGGGTGTTCACCCCGACCGAGGCAGCGGCGTTCGGCGTCATCGGCACCGCCGTCATCGCCTTCGCCCACGGCATGCGCCTGGACGGTTTCGTCGACAGCATGAGCGGCACGGCAGTGTCCAGCGGCATGATCTTCATGATCCTCATCGGCGCCGACATGTTCAGCGCCTTCCTGGCGCGAAGCCAGGTGCCGCAGGTGCTGGCGGCCTTCATGGGTGGACTCGAGCTGTCGCCGATGCTGATTCTCGCGGCGATCCTGATCATGTACCTGGTGCTCGGTTGCCTGATGGACTCGCTGTCGATGATCCTGTTGACCATCCCCATCTTCTTCCCGATCATCATGACGCTTGATTTCGGGCTCGGCGCCGAGGAAACGGCGATCTGGTTCGGCGTGATCGCCTTGATCGTCGTCGAGGTGGGGCTTATCACGCCGCCCATCGGCATGAACGTATTCGTGATCAACAAGCTTGCGGAGGGCGTATCGATGAGCGACACGTTTCACGGCGTCGTTCCGTTCCTGTTGTCCGACTTCGTGCGCGTGATCATCCTGCTGGCGTTCCCGGTCCTCACGTTGGGACTCGTGGACGTATTCTGGTCCTGACGCGTGCCGGGCATCAAATCGAGGAGCCGTTGATCGTGTCCGAGACGATGCCAAGCGTTTTTATTCCCCACGGCGGCGGCCCGTGTTTCTTCATGGATTGGACCATGGGGCCGGCTGACAGCTGGGACGCGCTGGCCGCGTGGCTGCGCGGCTACGCGACCACGCTGCCGACCCGACCGACGGCCGTGCTGGTCGTGTCCGCGCACTGGGAGGCACCACGGGTTACCGTTCAGAACGGCGCGAGTCCCGGCTTGCTTTTCGACTACTACGGGTTTCCGGCGCACACCTACCAGTTGCGGTACCCGGCCCCTGGCGCGCCACAACACGCCGACCGCGTCGTGGAACTGCTGCGCGCATCCGGCATCGACGGCGACGTCGACCCGGCGCGACCCTACGACCATGGCGTTTTCATTCCGTTGCTGCTCATGTTCCCCGATGCCGACATCCCGGTGTTCCAGCTTTCCCTGCACGAGGGCCTCGACGCGCGATTCCACATCGCCGTCGGCGAGGCAATCGCACCGCTACGCGACGACGGCGTATTGATCGTCGGCAGCGGCCTGAGCTTCCACAACCTTCCGTTGTTCATGGGTCGGCAGGGCACGGACGTATCGTCCACGTTCGATGACTGGCTGGCCTGCGTCGCATCCCTGGGGCCGGCCGAGCGACGCGAAAAACTCGAACGCTGGTCCGGCGCGCCCCGGGCCCGCGAAGCGCATCCTCGCGAGGAACACCTGCTGCCGTTGATGGTGACGGCCGGCGCCGGCGGTGATGCGCCCATGACGCGCGTGTTCACCGGGAGCGTGCACGGCCACGCACTTTCGGCTTTCGAGTTTCGTTGAGGGCCGGCGCGCGTGACCACGCTCGAACTGGATCATCTCGTCATCGGCGCCCGAACGCTGGACGAAGGCGTCGACTGGATCGACGACCGACTGGGTGTCGACATACCGCGAGGCGGGCGTCATCCTCAGATGGGAACGCATAATTGCGTCATGCAGATCGGCAATGGCGCCTACCTGGAAGTGATCGCGGTGGACCCGGCGGGCGAGTCGCCGGCAAGGCCGCGCTGGTTCGACATGGACAATCCCTGGGTTGCCGCGGCGCTCGCGCAGGGCCCGAGATTGTTGACATGGGTAGCGCGTGTTCCGGCGCCCGGCATGCTGGCCCACCTGGCGGATCGCGCCACCTGGGGAGAACCCAGGGCGATGCGTCGAGACCACTTGCGCTGGTTGATCACGGTACCGGACGACGGCCGGCTGCCCGGCGGCGGGCTCTTGCCGACCCTGATCGAGTGGCAATGCGAGCCGCCGGCGGCTTCCATGGCGAATCCTGGGTGCACACTGCGACGGCTCACGCTCTTTCACCGGTCGCCGAACTGGCTGCGAGACCGGCTCGAGGACATCGGCGCGCGCGCTCTTGCGGAAGTCGAATACGCGGATTCGGCGCATGCACGGGTCGAGGCGACGCTCGACACGCCCGCGGGCCGCGTGGTTCTCTAGCCCTGGAAGTCGCCGGGTCCGGCGGCGACTTCAGGCAAAGGTCGTTTTAACTACGCCCCTTGCGCCTCGATCTCGTCGATTTCGTCGATCTCGCGCTGCACGCGACGCGTCTGGGCGCGGATGTCGACAAGCAGCGAACTCAACTCGTTGACCAGGTTCTCGGCACGCCGCAGCTTGGACTCGATGGCGGTGGTCTCGGAAAGGTCCGGGGCGCGCATCATGGGCGGCGTCTCGGAGCCCGCGATGAGCCACAGAAGCGGCACGTCAAGCACGCCGGCGAGCTGGTTGAGGCGGTTGGCGCGAGGCGCGCTGCGTTCGTTTTCCCAGTTTTGTAGTGTTTCCTTCTTGATGCCCAGGCGTTGCGCCAATTGCTTCGATGACAGTCCCTTGGCCTGACGGGCATTGGCGATTCGTTCGCCAAGCAGGGTATCTTCAGTCATATTAACGTTTTTAAATCAATGATTTGTAAGCGCGCTGAAAGTATTGCGCGCGTAAGTGAAACCCTCCTAGACTCTCACAAATATCCCAAACCTTCAAACAACAGCTTGATGCCGACGATGAAAAGGAAGAAGTAACAGACCAGGTAAAACAACCGCGCGTCGATGCGCCGGACCAGGAAATGTCCCAGTTTCACGCCGATTGGCGCCAGCGGCACCAGCGTCAGGGACAGGACGAGAGTGTCCGTCCGGAGCTGGTCCAGAAGGTAGTAGGGTACAAGCTTCACGTAGTTTACAACGGCAAAGAAAATGCCCGCCGTGCCGGCGTACACCAACGGATCGAGGCGCTTGGGCAGGAGGTACATGCCGAACGGCGGACCGCCGGCGTGGATGTTGAAACTGGTGAATCCGGCCAGTGTGCCGAAAATCGCTCCGCCCGCGGCGTTATGTTCGCGCCCGGCGCCTCGCGGCCAGTCAAGCCAGGATGTTATGCAGAACAAGAGTGAAATGACGCCGATCATCACGCGCATGGCGTCGTCGTTCATCATGCCGGCGCCCAGGTAGCCGATCAGGATACCCGTCATTGCGCCGGGCAGAAGCAGTTTCAACGCCCGGGCGTCATACGTGCCGCGATAGGTACGGACAACGAACAGATCCATGACGCACAGTATCGGCAACAGGATGGCTGCCGCCCGGGTCGGAGATACGACGAACGTCATCAGCGGGACCGACATCACCGCGATGCTGCCTCCGAATCCGCCTTTGGCAATACCGTATATCAGTACGGCGGGTATGGCGCACAGGTAGAAGAACGGATCGGCTGGCACGATCTGGCGGGTCTTGGTCCTGACCGGGTGTCGGCTACAGGCCGATGGTGGAGTGCACCAGCAGGAAGGGCGGCTTCGTCTCGACCCGTGCGCTGGTAAGGCGGATATTCACGGCACGTTGGTTCGCAAGCGCCACCGGTAGCGCGAGCGCCGCCAGGTCGATCTCCAGCGTGCGATAGGCGGCCGGCAGAAAGTCGTCGGCAGGAATGGTGCCGATGTCGATGCGCGCACCGAACGGCGCGACGCTCAGCGGAAGGGTCATGTTTTTCGCCACCAGGCGCAGCTTCCCGCCGGAGACGCTCGCGTCGAGACGGCCGCGCGCAATGCTCGTATAGTCGATATTCTGCCCCTGCACTCGAACCTTCGCATTGAACTCGATGTGTGTGGTTCGCACCAGCGCCTCGACTGCCTGCACCGTGTAACGCACCGTGACGTCCCAGGGCCGCCGCGTTACGGCGAGGTCTACCTCGCCGCGGTACCGGCGTGTTTCCACGTGAGGCAGGGCGGCGGCGGCAAGCCGATTGATCAGCTGCTGGTGAAGCGACACGGTGAGCGTCGAGTCCTGCGCGCGTGCGAGGCCGCCGGCGGCGACAAGCGCCAGTACCAGCAGAATGTGTCGAATCGTGGATGTCATCGGATCCCGTTGACGCGTGGTCCCGGGGCGATCGGCGGGTCGGCCGGGTGTTGGGTACAATACACCCTTATTCACCGCGGTGACCAGCGTCGTTTACCGGTCAACGCGTTCATACGCTTGTCTTGCACGGGAGAAAATCATGACTGTCGGCCTGGTCGTCCACCTGGACATCGAACTCGATCAACTGGAGGAATTCCTCGATATCGTCACCAAGCACGGCGCGTTCTCGGTCGAAACCGAACCCGGCTGCCTCTCGTTCAACGTGTTTCGTTCGACGGAAGTGGAAGGCAAGGTGATCCTGGTGGAAACCTACGCTGATCAGGCCGCCCTCGAATCGCACTGGAACTCCGATCATATGCAGGCGTACCGGGACAAGACCGGCGCCATGATTCGAAGCCGGGATCGCTACCTGACGGAAGTGTTGTAGCGGGGCCGCTCGAGCGCGACTGCTGCCGGGTCGCGGCTCGCCGTCACTCTTCCAGTCTATCCCCCCGATCAGGCAAAACCGACTCGTCGAGTTCAGCGCCCAGCGCCGACTCGGCCGCGCCCTGGAACCGGTGCCGCAGGTGTTCTTCGGCCTGCTGCAGACGCCGGATTCGTGCGGTCATCCTGTTCAACCACTGAAGGTCCGTTTCGGTATCGTCGATCATGGTCGTGACAATGCGGGTCGTTCACCCGGGAGCACCGAGAGACGTGCGGGCCGCCAACTGCCCGATGATGGCGAAGTATAGCGATCGACGCGCGCGTCCGGAACCGGCGGTGCAAGTCGTTCCAGGTGAAAACGCCGGCGATTTGATCCGTGTCACCCGGGGGCGGTTAGAATAGCCGCCCCTCACCAAAGGAGCGATCGTTGGAACTAATGGAATCTTTCCTGCCGGATGTTCCGCCGGTCATTCTGGCATGGGTCAGCAGTTTGTCGATACTGACGTTCGTCGCGTCCCTTGTCCTGGTGCCGGTGATCGTGGTGCGCATTCCGTCGAACTACTTCGACGAAAGCCGGCGCGCACCGGCGAAGCTTCGCCGCATGCATCCGCTCGTATACGTGCTCGTGAGGGTGTTCAAGAACCTGTTGGCCGTCATCCTCGTCGCCGGGGGCATCATGATGCTGGTATTGCCGGGGCAGGGTCTGCTGACGATTCTCATCGGGCTGGGCGTATCGGATTTTCCGGGAAAGTATCGCGCCGAACGACAGTTGATCGGTATGCCCGGCGTCCTGGCCGCGATCAACTGGATTCGCAGCAAGGCCAACGTCGAGCCCTTGCATCCGCCCGAGCGCTGACCGCCGACCGACGACGCCTACGGCACTTTTGCGATCAGTTCGTCGAGCGCCGTGAGTACGTCGTCCGGTCTTTCCGCGTGCACCCAGTGACCGGCGCCCTCGATACCGACGAGCCGCGCGGCGGGAAACCGGGCAAGGATGGCGTCGTGATCACTTTCCCGTACGTATTGCGACGACTTGCCGTAGATGAACAGGGCATCCTTCTCGAAACGCGTCTCGCCGAACGCCGGAAACCCGGTAAGCAGGTCCATGCCGCGTGACAACGCGTCGAGATTGACGCGCCAGCGATAGGCGCCGCCGTCGAAGACGAGGTTCTGGCCCAGGAACGCGCGCAGCGACGCGTCGGGAATCTCGCCGCCAAGTTGCGCGTCGAGATCGGCCCGCTTCCTGATCGATGACAGGTCCACGCGCCGAAGCGTGTCGATCAATTCCTCGTGGCTATGCGGGTAGGCGACGGGCGCGATGTCGATGACCGCGAGTGCGCTCACCCGCGCCGGTTGCTCCAACGCCGCCGTCATGGCCACCTTGCCGCCCATGCTGTGACCGACGAGCGTGGCCTCGTCGAGCCCGAGCTCGTCCATCAACCTCGTGACGTCGCCGGCCATCGCCCGATAGGAGACGTCGTCGTCCCAGGGCGATCGGCCGTGGTTGCGCAGGTCGACGCTGACGACCCGGCTGCGGCCGGCAAGCCGGCGCGCGATACCCTTCCAGTTGCTGCTCGAGCCGAACAGGCCGTGCAGGATGATGACGGCGCGGCCCTCGCCCTCGTCGACGCGGTGCAGTTTCATGCCGCCGACACTACTTCTTGCGCGGGATGTAAAGGTCCGTAATGGTGCCCTCGAACATCTCCGCGGCAAAGGCGATGGTTTCCGACAGGGTGGGGTGCGGATGCACGGTCAGTCCGATGTCCGCGGCGTCGCACCCGATCTCGATTGCCAGCGCCGCCTCCGCGATCAGGTCGCCCGCATGGGGACCGACGATGCCTGCGCCGATCACCCGCCCGCTGTCCTCGTCGAACAGGAGCTTGGTAACCCCCTCGCTTCGACCGAGGCTCAGCGAGCGTCCGCTGGCCGCCCACGGGAAAACACCCTTGCCGACCTTCAGCTTTTCCTCCTTTGCCTGCTGCTCGGTAACGCCTACCCAGGCGACCTCCGGATCGGTATAGGCCACCGAGGGAATCACGCGGGCATCGAAGCCGCTCTTGTGGCCCGCGGCGACCTCTGCCGCGGCCTTGCCCTCGTGGGTCGCCTTGTGCGCCAGCATGGGTTGGCCAACGATGTCGCCGATGGCGAAGATATGCTCGACGTTGGTTCGCATTTGATCGTCCACGGCGATAAACCCGCGCTCGTCCACCGCCACGCCGGCCTTGACGGCGTCGATGGCGTGGCCGTTCGGCTTGCGCCCCACGGCCACCAGCACGCGGTCGAAGGTGTCGCTGTCGGGCGCGTCCGGACCCTCGAACTTCACCGTGAGGTGTTTCTTCGTCGCTTCGATGCCGGTGACCTTCGTCTTCAGGAAAATGTTCGCGTACTGCTTCCTGATACGTTGATAAAGCGGCTTGACGATATCGGGGTCGGCGCCCGCCATGAGGTTGTCGAGCATCTCGACGACGGTGATCTCGCTGCCGAGCGCACGGTAGACCGTGGCCAGTTCCAGGCCGATGATACCGCCGCCGATCACCAGCAGTTTCCCGGGAACGTCCGCGAGCGCCAGGGCGCCGGTGGAATCCATGATTCGCGGGTCATCGGGTAAACCGGGCAGCTTCACCGACTGCGAACCGGCGGCGATGATCGCCTTGTCGAACCGTATCACCTTCGTGCCGTCCTTTCCCGATACCTCGAGGTGGTGGGGATCGAGGAAGCGGCCGACGCCGGTCACGGTGGTGACCTTGCGTTGTTTCGCCATGCCTGCCAGTCCCTTGGTGAGCTTGCCGACCACGTCCTGTTTCCAGCCGAGCAGTTTTTTCGCGTCGATCTTCGGTTTGCCGAACTCGATGCCGTGCTCGCTCATGGTGGCGGCTTCGTCGATCACCTTGGCGGCGTGCAGCAACGCCTTGGACGGAATACAGCCGACGTTGAGGCATACGCCGCCGAGCGTTTCGTAGCGTTCCACCAGTACCGTGTTCAAACCGAGGTCGGCGGCCCGAAATGCCGCGGTGTAGCCGCCCGGGCCGGAACCCAGAACGACGAGTTCGCATTCGACATCGGTACCGCCGTCGTGACTGGCCGCTTTCGGCGTCTCGATATTTGTCGCCGCTTCCTCGGCGGCCGGTGTCGCGGCGTTGTCGGTATCGGACGTGGTGGAAGCCGATTGTTCGTCGGCAGAGGGCTCGAGTTCCACGATGGCGCTACCCTCGGAAACCTTTTCGCCCACCTTGACCAGCACCTTCCGCACCTTGCCTGCCGATGGCGACGGCACGTCCATGGTGGCCTTGTCGGATTCCAGCGTGATCAGCGGGTCCTCCGCTTTCACGGTGTCGCCGGTAGAAACCAGCACCTCGATGATTTCCACGTCCTTGAAGTCGCCGATGTCCGGCACCTTGACGGCGATGGTCTCGCTCATGAAAGTCTCCGTCGGGATAACCGGGCGGGGCGACGCCCCGCCGCGGCGGGTTTACAGTAACAGTCGGCGCGGGTCGGCCAGTGCCTTGGCGAGGAAGGCGCAAAAGCGCGCCGCCTCCGCGCCGTCGATGACACGATGATCGTAGGACAAGTCCATGGGCAGCATCAGTCGCGGCACGAATTCGCTGCCGTTCCACACCGGCATCATGCGGTTGCGCGTCAGGCCGAGGATGGCGACCTCGGGCGCGTTTACGATGGGAGTGAAGGCGGTACCGCCGATGCCCCCCAGGCTGGAGATGCTCATGCAGCCACCCTGCATTTCGGCGGGCTTGAGCTTGCCGTCGCGGGCACGGGCGCTGACCTCGCCCATCTCCGCGGCGAGCGCCAGCACGCCCTTTTTGTCGACATCGCGAAACACCGGCACCACCAGCCCTTGCGGCGTGTCGACGGCGATGCCGATGTGAACGTACTTCTTGTAGACGATCCGGCCGCCGTCCGGTGTCAACGAACTGTTGAACAGCGGGAACTCCTGCAGGGCCCGCGCCACGGCCTTCATGGCGAAGGCGAGCAGCGTCAGCTTGATGCCGGACTTCTGCCTGGCCTGTTCCTCGTTCACCAACTGGCGGAACGATTCGAGCTCGGTAATGTCCGCTTCGTCGTGGTGGGTGACGTGCGGCACATTGAGCCAGGCACGATGCAGGTGCGCGCCGGAGATCTTCTTGATGCGCGGCGTGTCCTTGACTTCGACCTCGCCGAACTTCGAGAAGTCCACCTCCGGCATGACGGGAATACCCGTCGCCTCGCCGCCCATGGGCGCGCCGACCGACGGCTCGGTTAGGCGCCGCTTGACGAAGGATTTCACATCGTCCTTGAGAATTCGTCCCTTCGGTCCCGCGCCGCGAATCTGGTTCAGGTCGACGCCGAGTTCGCGGGCGAAGCGCCGCACGCCGGGACTGGCGTGGGGAAGGGCGCCGCCGGCGCGCTCGACCGGCGGTGGCAGGCCGGCGGGTGGGGCGCGACGAGTCGGGGTCTCGACGGGCGCCGCATCCTCGTCCTCGCGCGCCGCGATGGCGGCGGCCGATTCTTTTCGCGGTTCCTGGACCTTCGAGGCGTCTCGTTCGGGCGCCGGACCGCCGCCGCTCATGGTGGCGATTACGCTGCCCTCGGATACCTTGTCACCCACTTTCACCGTGACATCGGCAATGGTGCCGTCCGACGGGCTGGGTACGTCCATGGTGGCCTTGTCCGACTCCAGGGTGATCAGCGAATCCTCCGCCTTTACCGTGTCGCCGGCAGACACGTGGACCTCGATGATCTCCACGTCCTTGAAATCGCCGATGTCGGGCACCTTCACTTCGACCGCTTCGCCATCGGCTTCGGCCGCGGGTGCGTTCGCGGGCGGCTCGGCGGCCGTGCCGCTTTCGGTTGCTTCGGTCGGTTCCGCGGGCCGCTCGGGTTGCGGAGTCTCGTCGGAATCATCGGAGCTCGCTGCCGTGTCGCCGCCGGCATCGCCGGTCAGGCGTACGATCAGGCTGCCCTCGGAAACCTTGTCGCCCACCTTCACGACGACCTCGGCGACCGTACCGTCGGCGGGGCTCGGCACGTCCATGGTGGCCTTGTCGGATTCGAGGGTGATGAGCGGGTCCTCGGCCTTGACGGCGTCGCCCGCGGCGACCAGCACCTCGATGATCTCCACCTCGGAAAAATCACCGATATCGGGGACCTTTACGTCGATCTTGTCGGACATCGTGGCTACCCCCTCAGACCGTTCGCGGATTGGGCTTGGCGGCGTCGATCCCGTACTTCTTGATCGCCTCGGCGACCTTCGAGGCCGGCACGAGTTCTTCGTCGGCCAGCGCCTTCAAGGCGGCGAGCGCCACGTAGTAGCGGTCCACTTCGAAAAAATACCTGAGGTTCTTGCGCGTGTCGCTGCGTCCGAAGCCGTCGGTGCCGAGCACGCTATAGCGCTGGGGAATGTAGGGCCGCAGCTGCTCGGCGTAGGTGCTGACGTAGTCGGTGGCCGCCACGACCGGCGCGGTGTCGCCCGAAAGGCAGTCGGTCACGTAGGGCACCTTCGACTTGCTGGTGGGGTGCAGCATGTTTCGGCGAAGCACGTCGCGGCCCTCTCGCGCCAACTCGTTGAAGCTGGTCACGCTCCAGATATCGCTGTCGACGCCGAAATCGTCGCGCAGCAGGTCCGCCGCGGCGATCACCTCGCGCAATATGGTGCCCGAGCCGAGCAGGTGGACCAGCGGCTTTTTCGACGCCCGCCGCGACGCCTTCTGGATGCGGTGCATGCCTTTCAAAATGCCTTTCTCGGCCCCCTTGGGCATGGCCGGGTGGGCATAGTTCTCGTTCATGCAGGTGATGTAGTAGAAAACGTTCTCGTGTTCCACGTACATGCGCCGCATGCCGTCCTGGATGATGACCGCCAGCTCGTAGGCATAGGTGGGATCGTAGGAGATGCAATTGGGTATCGTCGAGGCGTACAGGTGACTGTGGCCGTCCTGGTGCTGCAGACCCTCGCCCGCCAGCGTGGTGCGTCCGGCGGTGCCGCCGATCAGGAAACCTCGCGCCTGGATGTCGCCGGCCGCCCAGGCCAGGTCGCCGACGCGCTGGAATCCGAACATGGAGTAGAAGATGTAGAACGGCACCATGGACAGGTTGTGATTGGTGTACGAGGTCGCCGCGGCAATCCACGAGCTCATGGCGCCCGGTTCGTTGATGCCCTCCTGCAATACCTGCCCCTTCTTGTCCTCGCGGTAGAACATGAGCTGATCATGATCTTCCGGTTCGTATAGCTGACCCTTGGGCGAGTAGATGCCGAGCTGGCGAAACATGCCCTCCATGCCGAAGGTGCGCGATTCGTCGGGCACGATCGGCACCACGTTGCGGCCGATCTTCTTGTCGCGGGTCAGCAGCTGAAGGACGCGCACGAACGCCATCGTGGTGGATATCTCGCGCTCGCCCGTGCCCTCGAGTTGCGCCTTGAAGGCGTCGAGGCCCGGCACCTTGAGCGCTTCGGTGTCGGTTCGGCGTACCGGGAGGTAGCCGCCGAGGGCCTTGCGCCGCTCCTTCATGTAGAGCATCTCGGCGCTGTCCTCGGACGGGCGGTAGTAAGGGGCCTTGACCACTTCCTCGTCGCTCAACGGGATGTTGAAGCGATCGCGGAAGGCCACCAGCGAATCCTCGGCCATCTTTTTCTGCTGGTGCGTGATGTTTTGTCCTTCTCCGGATTCGCCCATGCCGTAGCCCTTGACCGTTTTCGCCAGTATCACGGTCGGCTGGCCGGTGTGCGCCACCGCTGCGGCGTATGCGGCGTATACCTTGTGCGGGTCGTGCCCGCCGCGGTTCAGGCGCCAGATGTCCTCGTCGGTCATGTTGGACACCATGGCCTTGAGCTCGGGGTACTTGCCGAAGAAATACTCGCGGGTATAGGCGCCGCCGTGAGCCTTGAACGCCTGGTATTCGCCGTCCACGGCCTCTTCCATGCGCTTGCGCAGCAGCCCGTGCGTGTCGCGCGCGAGCAGCGGATCCCAGTACGAACCCCAGACCACCTTGATCACGTTCCAGCCCGCGCCGCGGAACTCGCCTTCGAGTTCCTGGATGATCTTGCCGTTGCCGCGTACCGGGCCGTCGAGTCGCTGGAGGTTGCAATTGACCACGAACACGAGATTGTCCAGGTGCTCGCGGCCGGCCAGCGAGATCGCCCCCTTCGATTCGGGCTCGTCCATCTCGCCGTCTCCCATGAAGGCCCATACCTTGCGGTCGCCGGCGTCCAGCAGTTCGCGGTTGTGAAGGTACTTCATGAATCGCGCCTGGTAGATCGCCATGATCGGACCCAGGCCCATGGATACCGTGGGAAACTGCCAGAATTTCGGCATCAGCCACGGGTGCGGATAGGACGAGAGTCCGCCCGGGTGGACTTCCTGGCGGAAGTTGTCCAGTTCCTTCTCGCTGATGCGGCCCTCCAGGAAGGCGCGTGCATAGATGCCCGGCGCCGAGTGGCCCTGGAAGAAGACGAGGTCGCCGCCGTGCTTCTCGCTGGGCGCGCGCCAGAAGTGATTGAAACCGACGTCGTACAACGTGGCCGAGGACGCGAAGCTGGCAATGTGACCGCCCAGCTCCGAGGTCTGACGGTTGGCGCGCACCACCATCGCCAGGGCGTTCCAGCGAATCAGCGAACGGATGCGCCACTCCAGCGCTGCGTCGCCGGGGCTGCGCTTCTCGCGCGCCGCGTCGATCGTGTTCAGGTAGGCGGTGGTCGTGCGGTAAGGGATGTAAGTACCCGATCGCCTGGCCTTCTCGATCAACGTCTCGATAATGAAATGTGCGCGCTCCGGGCCCTCTCGTTCGAGCACCGCTTCCAGGGCGTCGCGCCATTCCTCGGTTTCCACCGGATCGAGGTCGTGCAGTTCAGCCTGGTCGTTCATATCAGGGGGGTCTCCTCAAGCGTGACGTTTGGCTGGTCGAGGTTCAGTTTCCGACCGAAATATGACACTATTGGGCGCCCGCCGCGTGCGGGCTTTATCGCTTGTCGCGGACAATCTTAGCATGGATGAACGAGCGGCCTCGACGGTCGGCCGGGGATCGCAATCGCATTTTCATTCCAGGTGTTTATCCACGATCACGAAGCGCCGGTCGGCAGTGTTACCCGGACAGTTTCGGGCGATCGAACCCAAGGGAAAGCTTCAATGACGAATCTGGCCATGCCGCACGGCGGCGCGCTTGTATCGGCGCTGGTGGACGCCGAGCGGGCCGAAGTGTTGCGCGAACAATCGCTGTCGTTCAAGTCGTGGACGCTGAACCGGCGACAACTGTGCGATCTCGAGTGCATCATGAACGGCGCCTTCTCGCCATTGACCGGTTACATGGCCCGTAACGATTACGATGCCGTCGTCAATGACGCCCGTCTTGCCGACGGCACGGTCTGGCCGGTGCCGTTGGTGTTGGACGTGCGCGGGCCCTTCGCGGAGGACGTCGAGATCGGCGATCGCGTGGCGCTGCGGGATGGCGAGGGATTCATGCTCGCCGTTCTCACCGTGACGGACAAGTGGCGCGCCGACAAGACGCACGAGGCGGCTTGCGTTTACGGGACCACGGATCCCTCGCATCCCGGCGTCGACATCCTGCTGGAACAGACGGGCGACGTGTACCTCGGCGGTACGCTCGAGGGCGTGCAGCTGCCCGCTCACTACGAGTTCGGCAACCTCTGGTTTTCCCCCGCCGAGATTCGCGCGCAGTTTGCTCGCAACGGCTGGAACCGCATTCTCGCTTTCCAGACTTCGCGACCCATACACCGCGTACACCGCGACGTGATCGTCGCCGCGGCCCGCGAGCACGCATTGCATATCCTGCTACACCCCGTGGTGGGTGTGAGCAAGCCGGGCGACCTTCACGAGCACGGGCGTATCCATTGTTACCAGGCGGTGTTCAATCGCTTTCCCGCGCACATGACCCAACTCGCGCTGCTGCCGCTGGCCATGCGGATGGCGGGGCCGCGAGAATCGCTGCTGCACGGCATCGTGCACCAGAATTTCGGCTGCAGCCATTTCATCGTCGGCCCGGACGACGGATCACCGCCAGGGTTTGAGAACGGCCGCCGGTTTTACGGCGAGTACGAGGCGCAGACGTTTCTGGATCGTCATCGTGACGCCATCGACATAGAGCCGGTGTTCGTCGAGCGGCACGCTTTCAGCGAACGGCGCCAAGCCTTCATGCCGGTGTCACGCGCCGGTAGCGACGTGCTCGATATCAGCGAGACCGAGTTGCGTACGTTAATGATGAAAGGCGAGGAAGTGCCGGCGTGGGTGAGTTTCCCCGAGGTGCTCGACAAGCTTAGCCAGGTCTATCCGCGCCGCAATCGACAGGGTTTCACGTTGTTTTTCACCGGCCTTTCGGGATCCGGCAAGTCAACGCTCTCGCGCATCATCTACGCCAAGCTGGTCGAGGACGGGCGCCGGCCGGTGACACTGCTCGACGGCGACATCGTGCGTCAGAACCTTTCCAGCGAGCTCGGTTTCTCGCGCGAGCACCGCAACCTGAACATTCGTCGCATCGGATTCGTCGCCAACGAGATCACGCGCAACGGCGGCGTGGCCATCTGCGCGCCAATCGCGCCCTATCGCGACACCCGTCGCGCGGTGCGCGAGCTGATCGAAGAGCACGGTGCGTTCATCGAGATCTACGTGTCGACGCCGCTTGAGATCTGCGAAGCCCGCGACCGCAAGGGCCTGTACGCAAAGGCGCGCAAGGGCATCATCCCCGAGTTCACCGGCGTGAGCGACCCTTACGACGTGCCGGAGAACCCGGAAATGGTCATCGATACCAGCGACATCTCGCCCATGGAGGCGGTGCAGCAGGTGTTGCTGTACCTCTTGAAGGAAGGGTATATCGACTATCGGGACTAGATCGTTCCGGGCCCAGCCCGCAAGGCCATGCGCCGGGCGGAACCGCTTTTCGCGGTATGTCGGGCACGGCCCCGGTGAACGCGGCGTGGGCCGTGCCAAGGAATGACCCAACGCGTGGGGCGAGCGGCGCCCGGGTGAACGGGCTCAGGCGGCGCAGGTGTCCCGCCGGTCGACGCCGAGCATGGGCGCCAGGTAGCGACCGGTATGCGAGCGCGGATGTCGCGCAACGTCCTCGGGCGTGCCGGTGGCCACCACCTCGCCGCCGCCATTGCCGCCCTCGGGTCCGAGATCGATTATCCAGTCGGCAGTCTTGATGACGTCCAGGTTGTGCTCGATGACCACTACCGTGTTTCCGTGGTCGCGCAACCGATGCAGCACCGCCAGCAGTTGCCGGATGTCGTGGAAATGCAGACCGGTGGTCGGTTCGTCGAGGACGTACAGCGTGCGCCCGGTGTCGCGCTTGGACAGTTCGCGCGCCAGCTTGATGCGCTGTGCCTCGCCACCCGATAGCGTGGTGGCGCTCTGTCCCAGTTTGACGTAGGACAGGCCCACGTCGAGCAGCGTGTCGAGCTTGCGCTTGATGGCGGGAATCGCCGCGAAGAACGAGGCGGCGTCCTCGATGGTCATGTCGAGCACGTCGCTGATGGTCTTGCCCTTGTAGTGTATGTCCAGCGTTTCGCGGTTATAGCGGGCGCCCTTGCAGACGTCGCAGGGCACATAGACGTCGGGCAGAAAGTGCATCTCCACGCGGATCAACCCGTCGCCCTCGCAGGCCTCGCAGCGACCGCCCTTGACGTTGAAGGAGAAGCGGCCCGGCTTGTAGCCGCGGGCGCGCGCTTCCGGCGTCGCCGTGAACAGTTCGCGGATCGGCGTGAACAGGCCCGTGTAGGTGGCCGGATTTGAGCGCGGCGTGCGGCCGATGGGACTCTGGTCTATGTCTATGATCTTGTCGAAATGCTCGAGACCCTCGATGGCGTCGTGGGCCTCCGCGCGGACCCGGCCGTCATGCAGGCGGCGGGCCAGGGCGGGGTACAGGGTGTGATTGATGAGCGTTGATTTACCCGAGCCCGAGACACCGGTCACGCACGTGAACACGCCGACCGGAATCTCGACATCGACGTGCTTGAGGTTGTTGCCGGCGGCGCCGCGGATTGTCACCGAGCGATTGTTCGCCGGTGCGTGACGTTTCGATGGCACCTCGATCTTTTCCTCGCCGCTGAGGAACTTGCCCGTGACCGAACGGGGGCTGCGACAGACGTCCTCGGGCGTGCCCTGGGCGACGATTTCACCCCCGTGAACGCCGGCGCCGGGACCGATGTCCACGACCATGTCGGCGCTCAGAATGGCGTCTTCGTCGTGTTCGACCACGATGATCGTGTTGCCGAGATCGCGCAGTCGCGTTAGCGTGGCCAGCAGCCGCGAGTTGTCGCGCTGGTGCAGCCCGATGGACGGCTCGTCGAGAATGTACATGACGCCGACCAGCCCCGACCCGATCTGGGAGGCGAGCCGGATGCGCTGGGCCTCGCCGCCGGACAGCGACTCGGCGGCGCGGTCCAGCGTCAGGTAATCGAGCCCCACGTTGGCGAGAAAGCTCAGCCGGTCGGTGATCTCCTTGACGATCTTGCCGGCGATCTGCACCCGGTTGCCTTCGAGTGTCATCGAGTTGAACATGTCGAGGGATTGGCCTACCGACATGTGAGTGATCTCGTTGATGGCGACGCCCGATACGAACACGTTCCGCGCCTCCGTGCGCAGCCGGCTGCCCTGGCAGCGATCGCAGCTCTGGGTGCTTCGGTAGCGTGCCAGGTCCTCGCGAATGGTATTGGACTCCGATTCCCGGTAGCGGCGTTCCATGTTGGGCAGTACGCCTTCGAAGGGATGGCGGCGACGCGTCGTGCGGCCGTGGTGACGCAGGTAGCGGAACTCGATGGCCTCGCGTCCGGAACCGTAAAGGATGGCGTCGCGTGTCTTCTTCGGCAGGGTGTTGAACGGCGCCTCGACGTCGAAGCCGTAGTGATTCGCAAGCGATTGCAGCATGGAGAAATAGAACGCGCTGCGCCGGCTCCACCCGGCGATGGCGCCCTCGGCAAGACTCAGGTTGTCGTCGAATACCACCCGCTCGGCATCGAAGAACTGGCGTACGCCCAGTCCGTCGCATTCGGGGCAGGCGCCGGCCGGGTTGTTGAACGAGAACAGGCGCGGCTCGAGCTCGCCGAGGGCGTATCCACAATGCGGGCAGGCGTATTTTGCCGAGAACAGCAGCAACCGCTCGTCGCCGCCGTCGGCGCCCGGCAGTACGGCCACCTGGGCGACGTCGTCGGCCAGCGCCAGCGCGGTTTCGAACGACTCGGCAAGGCGCTGTTCGTTTCCGGCGCGGATGACGAGGCGGTCCACCACCACCTCGATGTCGTGCTTGATGTTCTTGCGCAGCTTCGGCGGGTCCTCGAGCTCCACCACGCGGCCGTCGACGCGGGCGCGCAGGAAGCCCTGGGCGTGGAGTTGGTCGAGTAGCTGGGTGAACTCTCCCTTGCGATTCTGCACCACCGGGGCGAGAAGCAGGACGCGGCTGCCTTCCGGCAGGGCCATGACCTCGTCGACCATCTCGGTGACGGTCTTGGCTTTCAGCGTTACGCCGTGATCGGGGCAGCGCGGCTCGCCGATGCGGGCGAACAGCAGGCGCAGGTAGTCGTAGATCTCGGTGACCGTGCCGACCGTGGAACGGGGATTGTGGGAGGAGGTCTTCTGCTCGATGCTGATGGCCGGCGAGAGCCCCTCGATGAGCTCGACGTCGGGTTTTTCCATCAGCGAAAGGAACTGCCGCGCGTACGTGGAGAGCGACTCGACGTAGCGGCGCTGCCCCTCGGCGAAGATCGTGTCGAAGGCGAGCGACGACTTGCCCGAGCCGGACAGCCCGGTGATCACGATCAACTTGTCGCGGGG